>WFQR01000001.1 GCA_015486955.1 Hippea sp.
AGAATCTTGCCTACCCTTCTAATATCTATACAATCCTTATTCTCATTCAAAACCTCAACAAACCTGCTCATGTGTGTACCTTTAAAATCACTGGGCAAAAGCACATACATATTGACTGTAGCTATTGTGTGCTGTCTATTTTTATGCTTATCAAGTAGCACAATGGGATACCTTAAACCCTTAACACCCACCCTATCTATGGGTATATTCCTATGATCTCTCCTTGACTGGACATCTTCAAGCTTTTCCACAATAGAATTCTACAAAAAAACTCAAAATTTCACAACTTGACAATAAACGTTACATGAATAATCTATTAAATCAGGAGGTGGTAAGGTATGAACACGCTAAAAACGGTATTTTTTCTAACACTCTTAACGGGATTGTTTATTATCATAGGTGACATGTTAGGTGGACACGCAGGGGCCACATTAGCCTTCATTTTTGCCCTATTGATGAACTTTTTTAGTTATTTCTTCTCAGACAAGATAGCCCTCACCATGTATAGGGCAAGACCTGTATCTCAAGAAGAAGCGCCAGAACTTTACGCAATAGTGAAAACGCTGTGCGAAAGGGCTAATCTACCAATGCCAAGAATCTACATCATACCACAAGCCGCTCCTAACGCCTTTGCAACGGGTAGAAGTCCAAGACATGCAGCTGTTGCCGTAACTCAAGGTGCATTAGAGCTTTTAACGAGAGAGGAATTAATGGGCGTTTTGGGGCATGAGCTTGGGCACATCAAACACAGGGATATTCTGATCTCAACTATAGCTGCGACAATTGCAGGAGCAATCATGTTCTTAGCAGATATGATTAAATGGGCTGCAATTTTTGGCGGTTTATCGGGTGATGATGATGACCATCCAATAATACTCCTTGCCATGGCAATCTTTGCGCCGTTTGCGGCCATGCTAATTCAACTTGCCATATCAAGGGCTCGAGAATATGAAGCAGACAAAGCCGGAGCCATATACAGCGGAAATCCGTTATACCTTGCAAGTGCTTTGGAAAAATTGGATGCATACGCCAAGCAAATACCGTTCAGAGGAAGCCCCGCAACAGAAAATCTATTTATCGTAAATCCATTCTCATCAAAAGGTCTGATGACACTATTTTCTACACACCCACCAATTGAAGAAAGAATTAAACGATTAAGGGAGATGGCCGCTAACGGCGTTTGAAATCACCGTTAGCGGATCTTCTTTTTCTATATCGATCCACCGTGCATCTTTAAATCTACTCCTAAAGAACGTTAACTGCCTTTTCACAAATGATAGGGTATTATTCGTGATCTCTCTTATCAGTTCTTCCTTTGTCTTTATTCTGCCTTCTAAATAGTCAACGGTTTCCTTATAACCAATGGCTTTCAACTGATCGCAATCTCCATAGCCACGCTCAAGTAATTCTTTTGTCTCCTCTATCAGGCCCAATTCAACCATTCTTTCCGTTCTTTTTCTTATTCTTTCCCTAAAAAAATCCTTTGATGCAAAGAGAACAAACACAAGAAAATCATTATTTTTCTTATCTTTGTTCGAAAATAAGCTACTCAAAGGCACACCCTTATCAACATAAAAGCTTAAGCCCCTTTTAATCCTCTGACAATCGGAAGGCGAAACCTTGTCTGCCCAATCCTCGTCTATTACCTCAAGCCATTCGTATAGATAAAAACTACCCAATTCTTCACATATATCATCAAAAAACAACCTAATTTTGTCGTTAACGGGCTCGACATCATCCAAACCGTTAATCAGTGCATCTAAATAAAACCCCGTCCCACCAACGACAATTGCCCTTTTCCTCCGTGCCTCTATATCTTCAATAATCTTTAGAGCAGCTTTGCGAAACTCACCTGCGCTAAAGGATTCGCAAGGCTCCTTTATGTCAATAAGGTGATGTTTAACCGTCTTTCTTTGTTCTTCCGTGGGTTTTGCAGTGCCTATATCCATGTGTTTGTAAATCTGCATGGAGTCTGCAGACACTATCTCGCCGTTAATCCTCTTTGCAAGCTCTATAGCAATCTCTGTCTTTCCCGATGCGGTCGGTCCTGTAATAACAATAGCTTTCACTTCAACAGTTCTTCTGCAGGCGTGTATTCAAGACCATGCGCCTCAGCAACGGGTTTGCATGTAACCTTGCCCAAAACGACGTTTAAACCCTTCTTTATGGGTTCAAACTGACGAGCAGCCTCTTTCCACCCAAGATCGGCTATTAAGAGACCGTACTTCAGCGTTGCATTGGTTAAAGCAAATGTGGAAGTTCTTGCATAAGCACCCGGCATATTGGCGACACAGTAATGCAAAATCCCATCCACCTCAAACACGGGATCTTGATGTGTCGTTGGGTGGCTCGTTTCAACACAACCCCCCTGGTCTATGGAAACATCGACTATCACTGCCCCTTTTTTCATTGTCTTCAGCATATCCCTTGTAATCAGACGGGGTGTCCTTGCACCAGGAATTAAAACCGTTCCAATAACGACATCAGCATCCTTGACCTCTTCTGCTATTGCAAATTTGTTTGACATTATCATCTGGCAGTTTTTCGGCAAAACATCCTCAAGATAGCGCAGACGTTCGGCATTTATATCCAAAACAAAAACGCTCGCACCCATACCACTTGCCACTTTAGCGGCATTTAAGCCCGCAGTTCCGCCACCCAAAACAACGAATTTAGCCGAATGAACGCCTGTCACGCCTCCAGCCAAAACACCCCTACCACCGTAGGGCTTTGCAAGATAATACGCAGCCATGATGGAAGCCATTTTACCGGCAACTTCACTCATGGGCTCGAGCAAAGGCAATTTACCATCGACTTCTATCGTTTCATACGCTATGGCAACAGCCTTTTTCTCCATTAAGCCCAACGTTTGAGGCCTATCGGGGGCAAGATGCAAATAGGTATAAATAATCTGTCCCTCTTTAATCATCTCAATCTCTACAGGCTGAGGTTCTTTTACTTTCATTACCATTTCTGCGTTATCAAAGACTTCCTTAGCCGAGTTTACAATCTTTGCCCCTGCTTTAATATACTCCTCATCCTCAATACCACTGCCAACTCCAGCATTCTTTTCAATTATCACCTCATGACCGTGGTGCACAAACTCCATTACGCCAGCAGGTGTTATACCTACCCTGTTCTCATTGGGCTTGATCTCCTTTGGAACTCCTACAATCATACATCCCCCTCAAAATTTTGGTTTTGCTATAAATTCACACTTGTTTCCACCTGTTGCAATGGTTTCCACCTGCTCTATATCCATAGGTTTACCCGTCAACATTTGCGCAAATCCAAGCATTAAGCCAGCCGTAACATTACAAAAACCTTTAGATTTTGAATACGGCAAAAAATGACACTCATTCAACCTAAACCTTATTCTGTTCTCGTCCAAAAACTCTATTGATATTTTAGGGCCACCTTTAGCTTCAATCAGCTTGGGAAGCGCTTCGACCACTTCCTCTTTAGAAAAGTTCTTCAAGGTATCTGCATTTACTCCAAGCTCAGCCATAAGTTGAAAGGGTATCTTTTTCGCCAAAATCCGCCTCAAAACCTTAGGTCCTTGACTGCCTGCAAAATAGTCAATGGCTTCTATCAAACCAGACATAACCATAGATGCGTACCTGTAACAGATATGATCTAAAACACACTCCGTTTTAACATTCGAACAATCACCACTTTTTACATCCATACCAAACTCCTGTTAAATAACATTCTCAAAAAACAAGACAAAAACAACACTTGCTAATGTCATGGCAATAAACGCCTTCCAAATGATCTTCTTAAGCCGGGAATGGCCGAACATATTGGCATAAACAGCTTTAATTAGCGTATTAGTTATACTCGATATTATTATGCTCACAAGGGCTACGTTTAATTCCACCACTCCGCTCTTAGCCAACTGGCTCATGGATATGGTTAATGGATCGACATCAGCCAAACCGGATACAAAACCCAAAAGGTACATACCTTTAGATCCAAGATACATGTGGGCGAGTTTGGAAAGTATCAAAACAACTGTATAAAAAGCCCCAAAAAATAGAGCATGTGTTATATCGTACGGATTGGAAAACTCAATGTTTACAGATGTAACGCCCCTTGGTTTTTTTAAAACAAATGCAATACCAACAACAAACATAAACACGCTAAAAAGGAAAAAACCATATGATATTTTCGGGTAGATAATAAACATTATTATCCATTGTCTTATGAACATTATGGAACTTGCTAAAATTATGCCCATAGCCAATTCATCTGATAGTTCGGGTGCCTCATGAGACCTTTTGGAAAAGGCCAACGTAACCGCCGTAGAGCTCATCAATCCCCCGAATAGGGCTGTTATTAAAATACCCCTCTTCGAACCAAACAACTTCGTTGCAAAGTAGGCGGTAAAAGATATCGTGGATATAAGTATAACCATTACCCATATGGAGCGGGGGTTGAGTTTTAAAAAGGTAAAATCCTTGTTTGGTAAAAGCGGATAAAGTATAGCCGTAACTATCAAAAATTTTAAAATAGCGGATACATCCCTTTTGTAAATGTATTTCTCGATAAAATTGTGCAAGAATTCCCTCATGGAAAGTATGAGTGTCATAAAAATGCTCAACGTAACAGCTTCTATAACGTATCCCTTAGCCAATACAACACCCATAACAAAGGTTAATAGACCAGCAACTTCTGTTGTCACACCTTTTCTGTTAAAGTAAATGGCCTCGTACATGTATTCACCAACTATCATTAAGGAAAAACCAAAAAACACTAAACCAGTAACAATGGGGTTTTTAACAAAATATTGAACAGAAAAACCCATAAGTGAAATCAAAGGAAAGGTTCTTATGCCGCCGAAATGCTTTTCCTCTACCTTTCTGTGGTAAGACTCCTGTTCCAGGCCAACCAAACCGCCTATGAGCACACTCAACAAAAGGTAGAAGAACCATCTGGGTATCCAATTCAGTAGTGCATCCATATTTTAAACAATAAACACTAAAAGCCTTTTTTTCAAGAATTTTTTTAAGTATAATTAAACTATGGAAATAAAGGTTTATCCAATAGGATTTGTAAAAAGCTCTTTAAAAGATACCGATCAAAAAGACACGATAGATAATAATGCCATCATAGAGATAAACAAAGGGTTAGAAGAAGGCCTAAAGGGTTTAGAGGTTTTTTCCCATATAATTGTAGTATTTTACATGCACAAAATTAAATCGTGGAAGCTACTCGAAATACCAAAAAGACACAACCCTAACAATCTAACCGTAGGTGTATTTGCTACACGCAGCCCCTATAGACCAAACAGGATTGGCGTCTCTGTTGTAAAGTTAAACAAAATACACAAAAATCTCATCTATTTTACAAATAAAGACATTTTGGATGGCTCTCCCGTTTTAGATATCAAGCCTTATCTACCAGAAAACACAGGTCCGATCAAACTCGGATGGTACAAACCTTAAAATCACTTTCTCACAAGCACCTTAACCAAATCGCCTTCTGCAAGTAAAGTATCGGCATACATATTGTTCATGATATAGATCTTTTTTCTTAACTTTTTCGGAAACCTCATCCTGTCTAAAAGTTCACTAAAGGTCATAGAATCCGGAACCCTCACTACCTTGACGTATAGGTTTTTCACATCAATTCTTTTTGGATCAGTTAGCCTACTAAAGGTCTTGGCAGGTTCTGTGAGTTTTCCCTCAAGTACAGGCCAAAGCACCGAAGGGGATTGAGCAAAAAATACAAATCCTTTGCCATTGAAATCTATAAAATATGCACATTGTGTTATGGGTTGCCCACCAACCTTCACAAGTCTAATAACTTTGTATGCATTAAAACCGTTTATGCTTTTCCCTTTAAACTCTATTTCCAAGCCTTTGGAAGCAAACTCGTTCGCAAGTGTGTAGATAGGCTTATTCTCTATAAAAATTTTTACATATACACCTTTATAATTTTTAGGAACAATGCCGATATAATGAGCCATATCTATCAGTTTCCAACCTTTTGGAAACTCAAATGTAAACCTCATGTTTGGGTGGTAGTAGCGATTCCCTATTGTATAGCCATTTCTTTTATCCTTACCAAAAAGGATGCCGTTTATATGCTCAAGATAAACATCCCTGCCGATTTTATAATAACCCCTTTTTGCTATTGCTTGCCACTTCCTTGCAAGTTGTATCACCCTTTCTCTCCTGTGCGGCGGAGACGGGTGAGTGGACAAAAACTCCGGTAAAACGGCATTTTCAGAAACTTCAATTCTATCAAGCTCATCAAAAAAGTAAGCCATCTGCGTGGCATCATAACCAGCAAGAGTAGCATACTCAACACCCAAATAATCGGCTTGATATTCATCGGATCTACTAAAGCTTAAGAATAAAAGATTGCCTGCAATGCCCACAAGTGGTGCAAACTTTCTGAACCTCTTGGATTTTGCATAGGCAATGGCCAAACCCATATTGAATATCATCTGTTTGGTCAAAAGCGTTGCTACATGATGGGCGTTTATGTGCCCCATTTCATGGCCAAGCACACAAGCAAGCTGGGCTTCGTTGTTTAGATAGGCAAGAATGCCCCGTGTGATGTAAACATAGCCGCCAGGTGTTGAAAAGGCGTTCACATCGGGTGAATCCAACAGAGTAAATGTATATTTGACATTTTTATCCTGCACATAAGGAACGAGCTTCTCACCGATCTTTTCAATGTAACCATTGAGATCCTTATATCTATAAACATCAAACTGACTCAAAACTCTCTTGTATTCTTTCTTGCCCATTGCAATCTCTTGTGAAGGCGGTATAAGATCAAGCTCCTTCTGACCTGTAACAGGGTTTGTAACACACGAAGAAATTGATAAGCCAAAAACCATTATCACCAGCAAAACGACTATTCTTTTCATCTCTACCCCCCGTGTTTTTTAATTATTTTAAAAAACCGCACGAATAAATCAAATCATTGATAAAGTACGGCAATTTTGGTAGGTTAATACACAAAAATGGGGGCGTTCAATGAATTTAGCCGACATTTTAAAGTTCGATGAAAATGGTCTAATACCGGTCATAGCAGTTGATTTTTACAATAACCAAGTTTTAATGCTTGCGTACGCAAACAGAGAAGCAATAGAAAAGACCTTAGAAACAGGATACGCCCATTATTGGTCACGCTCAAGAAAAAAACTATGGAAAAAGGGTGAAACAAGCGGAAACCTGCAAAAGGTCAAGCAAATACTGTTTGACTGCGACGAAGATGCGGTTATTTATAAAGTTGAGCAAATCGGTGCAGCCTGTCATACAAACCACAGAAGCTGTTTCTATAGGGAATTTTATAGGGGTAACATTAGAGAAATAGAGCCAACGATAGGCGATTTTAAGGGCATTATTTACAAGCCTAAAAATAACGAAAATATCTTAAATCAGATCTACGAACTCTTGCAGCAGAGAAAAAAGGAACTGCCAGAAAATTCGTATACAGCAAAACTCTTTAAGGAAGGTGTGGACAAAATTGCAAAAAAGATAGGAGAAGAGGCAAGTGAAGTAATAATTGCCCTAAAAAATGATTCACAGGGTGAAGTCATATACGAGGCAGCAGACTTAATCTTTCACCTACTCGTTGGACTAACAGAGAAAGATATTCCGCCTGAGGCCGTTTTAGAGGAGCTAAGAAGAAGATTGGGCATTTCTGGTCTTGCTGAAAAGAAAACAAGAAAACAATGAGAATAGCATTTATACTCGACGAACCATGGGATAGTGCCCTAACAGACTACGCATTTAAGATTTATAAGCT
>WFQR01000002.1 GCA_015486955.1 Hippea sp.
ACTTGGACAACAATGTTTTATCCTCAACACCTACCACGCTAAAAGAGTTCGTAGATGCAATAAATAACAATGATTCTGGTTTACAGGCAAGTTTACTTTACGATGGTTCTGGATACAAAGTAGTTTTAAAAACCCCTGAAGGAACAAACAATAATCTAACTATAGTAGAAAACGATACCACTTTAACATTCGGCGATGGAAACGGTAATACGACGCCAGCACAGGATTCATCAGATGCCAGTTTAACAATAGATGGAATCTCTGTTACTTCACATAGCAATACATTAAACGATTATATACCCGGAATTAGTCTAACACTTAAAAAAACAGGGTCTTTCAGTGTTTATATCCAGACTGACTACTCTAAACTGGTTCAAGACATGCAAAATATAGTCAATGATTACAACGACATTATGAAATATATAAAGGACAACAACAACTACGATGATCAGAAAAACTTGGCTGATGCGTTTTTCTGCAATGTAACAATAGAAGACGTTCAAAATAGATTGTCCAATTTGCTTGTAGATTCTTATGGTGGCTCTAATTCTCAATTTCAATCATTAGCCGATTTGGGGATAACGTTGAATAAAGATGGCACGTTACAGTTCGATTCTGCTACGTTCCTCAATGCCTTGAACACAAACTTTAAGGACGTAAAAAAGATGCTTGTTGAAACTACAACGGGTGCTGGTGATGGTTTCTTGAGTTTGATGCACTCAGATATTGATCAGATGACAAGTTCCAACGGCGAAATAGAGTTAGAGAAAAACTACATAAACGACAAGATTGATAGCTTAGACAACCAGATAGACACAATACAAAAGCAATTGGATCAAGAACGAACAATGTTGACCCTCACCTTTGCACAGATGGATGAGTACATAGGATCCCTAAAAAGCCAGAGCAATTATATGCAGCAAGTATTTGACAGTATGAATGGTAACAAAAAGTAAAGAAGGAGGCTAAAAATGTCAGGGGGCATCAATAAAATCGCCGGCAACGACATAACAAATCTCAGTCGGCAGGCTAATAACAACTTAAATGTTCAACAAGCCAACAATGTCAACACAAAAATAGCAACAAAGAGGGACGACATAAATAAACCGCAGGGCGATATTAAACTTCCTTCTCCCAAAGAGTTAAAACGAATAATAGACAAAATTAACGAAAACGTCAGCAGGCTTAACAAGGATGTGAAATTTTCTTACAACGAGGCGATAAAATCATTGGTCGTCAAGGTTATAGACGCAAAAACAGGTAAAGTAATAAGGGAAATTCCACCGCAAGAGGTAATAAATCTACAGAAGAAGTTATCGGAAGTAGTGGGAATAATATTTGATAGCAAGGAGGTAGAAAGATGACGGCGAACGAGGCTTATAACACCTACAAAAATATGATGATCAACACCACAGTGGACAAGTTTCAAATTGTTGCAATGCTTTACGAAGGGGCGCTGAGTTTTGCAAAGAAAGTTATTGAAGCGGCAAAAGATAACAATGAAGAGGAGTTTTCAGATAGTATAAATAGGGTTATTGGCATACTTTTGGCACTGAGGGATTCGTTGGATCCGAACGCAGATAAAGAAACAGTGGACTATCTAACGGCACTTTACAATTTCCTTTTAGAGAAAACGATAAAAGCCATTGAAGACTTCAATGAAGAAGAATTCTCTATTGTTGTAAGGTATTTGGCAAAGATGCATGAAATATGGACAACCATCGTTATGAAAAAGGACTAACCACCCATTCCACCAATGAACTGAGTCAAAAATTGGTTTTTCTCTTCTAACGTCTGCGCAGCTTGTAGGCCATTAAACAAGTTATTCAGCGATTGTTCAACAATCGGCATAGCGGGGGAGTTGTTTGTAGCATAGGCAACTCCCTGCAGGAAATTATTAAAGACTTCGTTGGTCTCTTCTGTTATTCCGTTGTTCAAAATACTCTCCGTTTCGTTTAAATACTGCTCTTCATAACCATAATTCTCAACGTTTCTAAAACCTTCTAACCAACCATTCAAATTGAGATTATTCTCGTTTATGGTATTGGCCAATTCAAAAAACTTCTGCAAATTCTGCGGGTTAGAATTGAGATTGGAGATATAGTTTATCGTTTCAAGGCCATTTAGACCCTCAGGGGACTTCACAATATTCAAAAACACATTCCTCGCACCGTTCAAAGCCTCTTGCGAAGCGTTATTCTCCGTTAATGTGTTGTATATGTCGTTCAACTTCTGACCAAATGCAGATATTTCAGCGTAGTCCTCTGCCAAGTTCTGAAGCGTTGAAACAATGTTACCCGTATTACCGCTGGTGTTATTTGTCTGACCAAACAGCTGGTTTACTATGTAGCTGTTTATGTTTTTTATATCCGCATCAAATTTTATGTTCATGCTATCACCCCCTCTCACTATTTATCATTATTTTAATCTCAAAAAAGTCAAGTAAAAATTAATCCTTGAAAATAGGCAACAAATAGGTAATATTTTCAGGTGTATATTTAAATTGTTTACCAGGAGGGTAAAAATGGCAAAAGATTTGGATCAGTCGATATTTGGAACACCACTGGATGAGATAAAAGAGGTTACCTATGAAGACGTCAAGGAGTTTATGGATACCGTTTTAAATAAAGCACCCCATCATGCAATAATTGAGGAATTGGAGGATACGGCAGAATACGTGGTGATTTTAGAAAAAATCTTAGAAGAGAATGGCATAGACTTTAGTGATGAGGTGATTTTAGAGAAAAAGATAGAAAACAGTGCTTGGGTTGAAGACCAGAAACGACTATTCCTGCTCCATTTTGCAGGGAAAATCGTTAGAAGAGAGGGATCTGTGGTATGAGCATTAAAAACGACCGTTGGATTATAGAGATGGCTAAGAAGGGTATGATAGAGCCCTTTGCAGACAGACAGGTGAGGGAAGGTGTTATAAGCTACGGCGTTAGTTCTTATGGTTATGATATGCGCATAGCTGACGAGTTTAAGATATTCACAAATGTCAACAACACTATAGTTGATCCAAAGAATTTTACTGAGAAAAACTACGTGGACTTCAAGGGTGATGTGTGTATTATACCGCCTAATAGTTTCGTTTTGGCACGTAGTGTGGAATACTTTAGAATCCCAAGAAACATACTTACAATTTGCGTTGGCAAATCCACATACGCACGTTGCGGATTGATTGTTAACGTTACACCATTTGAGCCTGAATGGGAAGGGTATGTAACAATAGAGATCTCCAATTCAACGCCTATACCGGCAAAGGTGTATGCATGGGAAGGCATAGCACAGGTCCTGTTCTTTGAAGCAGATGAAGAATGTATGGTAAGTTACGCTGATAAAAAGGGTAAATATCAGAAGCAGATGGGTTTAACTCCGCCAAAACTATAGGGAGGTAAAAGATATGTCTGGTCACAATAAATGGAGTTCGATAAAACACAAAAAAGCAAGAGAGGATGCAAAAAGGGGAGCGATATTTACAAAGCTTATTAAAGAGATAACAATAGCTGCAAAATTGGGCGGCGGCAACCCGGAAAACAACCCAAGACTCAGAATGGCAATTGAGAAGGCAAAAGAAGCCAATATGCCAAAGCAAAACATTGAAAAGGCTATCAAGAAAGGAACGGGAGAGTTACCCGGAGTAAGCTACGAGGATGTGATCTACGAAGGATACGGTCCTGGTGGTGTAGCCATGATAATTGAGGCCACAACGGACAACAGGCAGAGAACAACGGCAAGTGTAAGGCATATCTTGAGCAAATTTGGTGGTAGTTTGGGTGAAACGGGTTGCGTGTCCTGGATGTTTAATTACGTTGGCTACATGACATTCGATAAGGAAAATACAGACGAAGAAGCTTTATTCGAAGCAGCATTAGAGGCGGGTGCTGAAGACGTAAAAGAAAACGAAGAAGACGGTGTATATGAAGTGATAACGGATCCAAAGGAGTTTATTTCGGTTAAAGAGGCTTTGGAAAGCAAAGGATTTAAACCCCAAACGGCAGAGCTAACAAGAATTCCTCAAACGACGGTTAAGCTTGAAGGGGATAAGGCAATAAGCATGCTAAAGCTCATGGAAGCATTGGAAGATGACGACGACGTTTCCCATGTTTATGCAAACTTTGACATCTCAGATGAGATAATGGAGAAGTTTAGTAGTTAGCAATACTCCTTTAATATACTCTCTATTTTCTCGTTTATATCTTCCTGAGAAAGGGTAGGGATAATTTTCTCTACCTTTTCTTTAACCTTTTCTCTTTCTATTTCGCTGAAATAATTGCAAATTTTTGAGTAAATTTCGTTTTTGTCTGTCGGATCTTCAATTATCAAGTCCTTATCTACTGATTCTATAATCTCACTTGCACCACAAAATTTGCTCACTATTGGAACACAGCCGCAATACATGGCCTCTAAAACAACGTATCCAAAAGTATCAAATAGTGTGGGGTAAACAAAAATATCGCTTGCCTGATAGATTTCTTTCACGTTACTCAACTTTCCAAACATAATAACATTATATTCTAAATCCAACTTTTTTATCCTTTTCCTAAAGTAAGTTTCGCTGCCACTACCGGCGATAACAAGCCTGAACTTATAGTTTTTATCTTTCAATATTTTCACTGCATCTAAAAGATAATCTAAACCCTTTAGTTTATGATTCGTGGATACAAATCCCAATACCACTTCTTCATCTTTAATTGAATATTTTTCCCTAAAATTCAACTTTTTCTCTCTATCTGGATAAAATTCACGTCTGTTTAAACTGTTCCTGACAATTTCTATGGGTACAGATTTCACGTTAAAGCACTGTTGAATTTGATTTTTCACGAACAATGAAGGCACGATTATAACTTTCAAATTTTTAGAATTATATGTCAGATATTCTATAAGAATATTAATCCAGTGCGCTGGCGATAGCAATTTTCTAACTACATATAAAGCCCTTAAAAACTTATTTTTGTGTTTAAGGGTTGCCCTTTTAAAATAAAATTTGTGTACTCCGCCACCACTTCTGTAAATATCTTGATAAAAAGTTTTTCCAAAGCCAAAAACACACGCCTGTTTATCTCTTTTCTTTATGATTCTTGCCTTTAGATAAGCATAGATAGAAAAATAAAGGGTTCTAAACCAAATGGGATATGGTGGAACTGTTACTTTTATTAATGATACGTTCTCTCTTGTAATTTTGTCTTTTATCTTATAGCTATAGACAAAAACTTTATGACCCTTCCCTGAGAGATAGTTGACCAAATTATATACAACCTTTTCCTGACCGCCGTATTTTTGTAAGCTTTTATAAAAGATGTGTATCTCCATGCTTAAATTTTACAAAAGAATAGATTTAACTTCAAAAAATAATATAATTACCGCGTGAAATTCATCGGAGCTCACGTCAGTATTGCCAAAGGTGTCCAAAATGCCCCAATAAATGCCGCAAAAATTAAAGCCAATGCCTTTGCCATGTTTACAAGAAATCAAAGGCAGTGGAATGCAAAACCTTACACAGAAAGAAATATCCAAGAGTTTAAACAAAACATCAAAAACTTGGGCTTTGACCCTGAATATATTTTGCCACATGCGAGCTATTTGATAAACCTCTGTTCGCCCGATAGAAATAAACTTGAGCTATCGAGAAAGGCTTTTGTTGACGAGGTAAAAAGGGTTGAGCAGTTGGGGTTAAAGTTCTTAAATGTTCACCCAGGGGCACATCTAAACAGAATAACAATACCCGAATGTATTAACCTTATGACTGAAAGTATTGAGATTGCTTTAGATAGCTCGAGGGACATAACTGTGGTTTTAGAGATAACGGCAGGGGAGGGCACTGTCTATGGATACCGCTTTGAGCAGTTAGCGTCGATTATAGATAAAATTAAAGACAAAAAGAGGATCGGCGTATGCCTTGATACATGCCACATGTTTGCCGCAGGATACGATATAAGAAGTAGCAATTCATACGAAAAAACTATGGAGGAGTTCGATAAAATCATTGGCATTGGTTATCTAAAGGGCATGCACTTAAACGATTCAAAACATCCATTGGGATCAAGAAAGGACAGACACGAAAGCATAGGAAAGGGGTTTATCGGCTTAGAGGCGTTTAAATGTATCGTTCAAGACAAAAGGACAGATAATATACCGTTGATCCTTGAAACACCGAATAAAGCAATATGGAAACAAGAGATTGAGCTCTTGCGATCCTTTATTCACACTTGAAATTTAACCATCGGTATGTTATAAATAAGTGACAAAAATATTTTAATCAAAGGGGTTGATTATGGAGAACAAAAATCCAGTAGAAGAGGGAAAAAGTATAGCTTGGTTGTCTTATCTTGGTATCTTGGTTATCATCCCCATACTGCTTCAAAAGGACAATCCTTACACCAAGTTCCATATTAAACAAGGCTTGGCTTTACTAATTGTCAGCATCATTTGGTCAATTATTAACTTCTTCTTTGGCTTTATACCCATCGTAGGATTGATAATTTCTCTACTTGGTTGGATATTCTTAATGATATTGAGCATCATTGGAATTATAAACGCCATACAAGGTAAAGAGGCGGAATTACCTTTGATAGGTAAATACGGGGAAAAAATAAACTTCTAACGTTTAATGGGCAAAACTATACTAAACTTACTCCCTCTACCCTTTTTGCTCTCTAACTCTATTCTGCCGCCTATTAGCTCAACGGTATGTTTAACAATAGAAAGCCCCAACCCTGTTCCGTTTAAGCGTCTATCCCTCGTTACTTTCGATGTATAAAAACGCTCAAAAACGAGATCTTTTTCATTATCGTCTATGCCTATACCCGTATCTTTTACCTCTAAAACAAAATCATTTCGCCTTCTATAACAATCAACGTAGATAGATCCTTTATCTGTAAATTTGACAGCATTGTCAACCAAATTCCATAGAATTGATCTTATGTATTCACAGGCTATTGGAATTTCTACATTTGAACAGTCCACTGAAAATTTCACTCCCTTATCCTTAGTTACCCTATCGAACGCTGCCTTTAGCTCTTCGCCCAGTTTGTTAATTTTGCAACTTCCCTCTATCTTCTTTTTTTGTTTTTCCAACCTATGTAAAGTCAATATGTCCTCAACCAAATTTGCAAGGCTTTTCGCGCTATCATGTATATACGAAATAAATTTCATTCTCATCTTGTCATCTATATCATCACTGTCCATCAAGGTCTCAGAAAACCCCAAAATGGACGTTATAGGCGTTTTTAGCTCATGCGACGCCTCTTCAAAGAACCTCGTCTTCATCTCTTGATACCGCTCGTTTTGTGTTACATCCTCAACCAACAGAAGTAAACTATCTTCCACAGGCTGCACTTTCAACAGCAAAACCCTTCCTTTTGCCTCTGTTTTTTCACTTTTCCCACTCTTCAAAATACCTTCTAACGTTGACAAAATTCTGTAATCCTTACACAAATCCAATATATTACCACTGCTGCCCTCAATTGAAAGCATCCTTTTTGCAGAAGGATTGATAAGCTCTACATCGCCTTTTTTATTCATCAAGATTAACCCTTCATTCAAGTTGTTTACAACAAATTCAAAT
>WFQR01000003.1 GCA_015486955.1 Hippea sp.
ATGGATTTTCAAAAGATGAGGTTTTAGGAAAGAAACAGACAGTATTCTCAAGTGGTTTGCACGATTTTTCCTTTATAAGAAGGTTTGTTAAAGCCATGAAGAAGGGTGAAATATTCAGCGATGTGTTTAGCTATAGAACCAAAGATGGCCGTATTGTTTATGGATACACCACGATTATACCGTATAAAGAAAATGGGGTTGAGTTTTATATTGCCGTAGGTAAAGATATAACAAAGGAAACGACACTTCAAAAGAGGCTTGCTTACCTTTCAAGTCACGATTTGCTTACAGGTTTGCCCAATAAGGAAAGCTTTATAAAGCAGGCTCAGGATCTTTTAAGGTCTGCAACGGATAAGGAAATAATGGCTGTAGCAATAGTTGATATAAAGAACTGCTCTTACATTAATCAAGCATATGGTTATAAGGGTGGTGATGAGGTAATTAAAGAAACGGCTCAAAGGATCAGAAGCTTCTTAAAAGAGGATGATGTTTTGGGTAGGCTTGCCGGAGATAAGTTCTCTTTGGTCATGTCTGGTTATTTATCCGAAGAGGATGTACTGATAAGCCTTTCGAGACTTTTAAAGCTTTTGAACAAACCCATTAAGCTCGATGGCAGTGAATTTTTGCCTTCTTACTGCATAGGTGTAAGCTTCTATCCGTCTGATGGCACCAATATTGAAGATCTGCTAACAAAGGCTGAATTTGCTTTGGCTAATGCTAAACGCGAAGGGGATTACGAGATAGGTTTCTTTAAGAAGCGATCCCAGCAAGAGGCTTTAAAGATAATAGAACTCAAAAGCAAACTGGCTGATGCTTTTAAAAACAGGGAGTTTGTGCTGTTCTATCAGCCTTACTACGATGTAAAAAGCGGTAAAATTGCAGGTGCTGAATCGCTTATCAGGTGGATACACGACGGCGAGGTGATTCCGCCGAGCGATTTCATTGAAACGCTTGAGAATTCCAATCTTATCTACGATGTGGAGGAGTATTTGATAAACGAGGCTGTTCGAACTGTATCGCAATGCAAGAGAAAAGTGCCCATTTCCATCAATATTTCGGCTAAGAGCTTCAAGAGGGATTACCTTGTTACGACTATTTCTCAGGCTTTGAAGGATTTTGGTGTTGATGGTGATTACTTGACTGTTGAGATTGTGGAAAGGGTTTTTTTGGAGAGTAAGAGCTATACGAAAAACATAATGGATCAGCTGAAAGCTATGAATGTCAGAATAGCGGTTGACGATTTTGGAACGGGTTATTCTTCGTTGACGTACATTAGAGAGTTGCCCATAGATATTTTAAAGATAGACATTTCCTTTATCAGGGGAATGATGAAGGATAAGAAGGACTTAAGCCTTGTGAGATTGATAATCAACGTTGCAAAGGAATTTGGCTTTAAAACGGTGGCTGAAGGTGTGGAGACAAACGAGCAACTTGAACTGTTGAAATCCCTCGGTTGTGATTACGTGCAGGGTTTCCTCTTTAGCAGACCTTTGGAGAAGGAAAAGTTCCTGTCCCTCTTGGGTTAATTGCTTGTTTTTATATATGAAATTCTGTATAATATTGTTATGAAACATACAAATTTGGAAGTAACAAATTTTATTATATCCCAGTGGAAGCCGTATAAAAACGATAAAGAACTACTGTCTATGTTGGTTGACTATTTTAATCAGGATGTTGTTGTTTTGGGGATTGTGAATTTGGCGGCTTTGGCTGAAGGTGTGGTAGATGTTTACTTTGAGCAGTACATATCGGATGAGATAGATGAGGATGTGGCCTGTGATTTAAGAAAGATAAGCTATACGGGCGCGTTTAAAGAGTCGTTTGAAGAAAGAAAGCTGTTAATTGTAAACGAATATAGTAGTTATGAAAATGCCGATCCGTTCTGGAAGAATGCGGGTTTGAAGGGTGTTATTAGTGTTCCCATCAAGAAAGGAAGGGAGATTTACGGCGTTTTGCAGATCGCGAGTTTGAAAGTCATTAAAGGAGCTGAGGATTTTATCGAGGATTTAAAGCTTTTTGCCGATACTATGGCTTTGGTGCTTTCTGAGTCGCTTGAGAAGTACAGGCTCGATTTACACAGGAAAACCGAGGATATACATATTGTGATTTCCTCTTCGTTAAGGGAGAGTTTGGATAGGCCAATTGAAAAGTGGCTAGAGGACAGCTTAAGGAAGATACTTGAGTTTTCTAAAGCAGAGATAACTGGGTTCATAATGCCTTCGGATGATATATACTGCGTGGTTGACAGATCTGGAAGGTTCACCGTGTTTTTTGATAAGGTGAATGACAAGGTTAAGGATTGGATTGTTTATAAGCTTTACAAAGCCAATGTTAATAAGACCGTTACATATAAAGAGAGTTTAAAAAAGCTCAACCTACCGCCATCCATTGAGGCAAACAAAATTGGCGTTATTGATGGTTTGTTTGTTCCCATTGAGTACAACGGTCAGGTTGTTGCTTCCTTTGCTTATGGTTTTACAAAAGAAATAGAAAATATCGCTTATCACAAGATATTTTTGAGGAACATAGGTTTTCACCTTGTTATGGCTATACTGTCATTTAAGAGACTAAAAAGGTTGAAGGATATCTTGTCGAAATCCGAAGAGCAGTTCGTTAAGTCGTTTATGAAGATGTCGGAGTTGAGAGACTCTTATACCCACGGGCATTCTGAACGCGTGGCATATTATTCGAAAATCATTGGCGAGACGTTGGGTTTTGATGAAAAGGTGGTTAATGAGCTTTATACAGCTGGTCTTTTGCACGATATTGGAAAGATCGGTATACCAGACTCTATTCTTTTGAAGCCTGGAAGGTTATCCAAGCACGAGTTTGAGATTGTTAAATATCACGCTGTGTTCTCATACGAGATGATTAAAGATATTGATCATTTGAAGTCCGTTGCCCATTGCGTTAGACAGCACCATGAAAGGTGCGATGGCAGTGGCTATCCAGATGGCCTTCTGTGCAATCAAATAAGCACGTGTGCAAAGGTTCTTGCCATTGCGGATGTGTTTGATGCATTAACGAGCGAGAGGATTTACAGGGACAAGAAGAGGTATTCGCCCGTTGAGGCTATTGATATTATGAAGGAGATTGAGCTGGATAAGGCTATTTTTGAAAAGGTCAAGGATGCCCTTTTGGATGCGTATCTTTGTGAAAGTTCCAATGGATTTAACTTGCCAAAGATTAAGGATATTGAAGAAGAGCGCGTAAACATATTCTTCAAAGACTACCTTACAGGGACGGATAGACTTGTTTTGTTTTCCAAATACGTCGAGGAGAAGATAGAAAAGGGTGAAAGCTTTTATCTGTTCGGCTTGGACATAGTAAATTTAGGCTACATCAACTATAAATATGGTGTAAACTACGGAAATAGACTCGTTGAAGCTTTGGCTGAAGAGCTGATGAAAAGTCCTTATTTACTGAGAATTATGCGATCAGGGGCCGATTCTTTTATATGTTTGTGTCCCGTTGATGGTTTGGAGTACTTCTATTCGTTCATTGAGGATATTGAAGAAAAGCTCAAGTTTAGGTTTTTAAATAATGAACAGGACGCGAAGTTGTTTTCCAATGGCTTGCTCTATAAAACACATGTGTCTTATCCAAAGGATGGCGAGACATTCGAGGATTTGCTTTACGCCCTCAGGTTGAGATTGAAAAGGCTTAAATTTATTAACTATAAGTCTCACTTAAGTTTTTAATATTATTTGAAAGACAATCCTTTTTTTGATATATTTTTTCACGATATTGAAAGGGAGGTTTTGCGATGGATTTGAAGTCTTTAAAGGACTTGATGCGTTTTGTGGAAAAGAGCCAGTTCGTTGAATTTGAATACAAAGACGATGAGATGCATATAGTTTTAAAGAAAAAAGAGGCGTTTGTCGCAGACAGTATTGTTACACAAGCCCCTCAACCTGTCGTTTTAGAGGCCAATGTGCCCCAGCAACAGGTTAAGGAAACAAAGGAAGAGGAGAAGAAAGAGGAAAAGGTAGAGGAAGGGCTTGTAGAGATAAGGTCGCCGATGGTTGCAACATTTTACAGAGCCCCTTCACCCACATCGCCACCTTACGTTGAAGTAGGGGATGAGGTAAAGAAGGGCGATGTACTGTGCATTTTGGAAGCCATGAAGATTATGAATGAGCTTGAAGCTGAATTTCCGTGTAGAATTGAGAAGATATTGGTGGAGAATGGTCAGAAGGTTGAATACGATCAGCCGCTATTCCTTGTTAAGAGGTTGGATTGATGTTTAAGAAGATCCTGATTGCAAACAGGGGAGAAATTGCTGTTAGGGTTATAAGGGCGTGCAAAGAGCTGGGCATAAAGACCGTTGCTGTGTATTCAACAGAGGATAGGGAGTCCATGCATGTGAAACTGGCGGATGAGGCCATTTGTATTGGTCCACCTGAAGCAAAGAAAAGCTATCTAAATTTATTCAACGTGGCTCAGGCTATTGCAAATTCCGGTTGTGATGCCGTTCATCCGGGTTATGGCTTTTTATCTGAAAATCCAAACTTTGTCAGGATTTGCGACGATCTGGGTGTTAAGTTTATCGGGCCTGATGCTGAGACGATGGAAAGACTTGCGGATAAGGCCAAAGTTAAGGCCATATTAGATGAAAACGGTATACCTACTGTTCCTGGCAGCAGGGGATCTGTGGATGATGAGGATAGCTTGATAAGGGTGGCAAAAAAAATCGGTTATCCCATACTGTTGAAAGCTGCGTGGGGTGGCGGTGGCAAGGGCATGAGGGTTGTGAGAAGTGAAAATGAGTTAATCGATGCGTTCCGAGCGGCAAAGCTTGAAGCAAAGGCCTCTTTTGGCAGGGATGATATATATGTTGAAAAGTTTATTGAACATCCAAGACATATAGAGGTGCAAATCATTGCCGATGAGTTTGGTAATGTTGTTCATATTGGTGAAAGGGACTGTACACTTCAGAGAAGGCATCAAAAATTGTTGGAAGAGTCGCCAAGTCCTGTTTTAAAGGAGTACACAAGGAAGAAATTACATCACACGGCTGTTGAGGCAGCCAAGGTTTTGGGATACAAGAATGCAGGCACGCTGGAGTTTCTCTTTGACGGTGAAGATTTTTACTTCATTGAGATAAACACACGTATTCAGGTTGAGCACCCCGTCAGCGAGATGTGTTACGGTGTTGATCTGATTAAGGAGCAGATCAGGGTTTCTGCTGGAGAAGAGTTGAGTTTTATGCAATCGGCTTTGGAGCCACAGTTCCACGTTATTGAATGCAGGATTAACGCCGAGGATCCAGAGAGGTTCTATCCTTCTCCTGGCACCGTTAAGGGTTTGTATATACCCGGTGGACCTGGCGTTAGGGTGGATACGGCTGTTGCCTGCGGTAGCAAGATCTCGCCGTATTACGATTCAATGATAGCGAAGCTCATTGTTCGTGGTGGCAGCAGGGAAGAGGCGCGTAAGAGGATGTTGAGATGCCTTGACGAATTTGTCATCGAGGGCGTAAAAACCACCGTACCGTTTTTTAAGAAGATTTTAACCACAGAGGAGTTTATAAACAACAACTACGACACAAATTTTATTGATAAAAGGTTTTTGGGACGCGGTTAGGTTTCGATAACAATATCTTCTTCCTTCTCCAATGCCTTTTTTAAGGCATCATAGCTTCTCTGGGCGAAATTCTCAGGTGTGTCGTTTATCTTCGAAAAGGTTATGCCGTATTTTGGTTTTATCTCTAACGCACAGTCTTTATAGCTTAAGTCTTTTAGGTTTCGTGTGATCTTTTCGCAAAAGAGCACCGTGTCGTCGCCCTCAAAGACCCTTGTTAGTATGCAAAATATACCATTGTCGCAATGGAAAAGTATATCACTGCGTCTGCAGATCTTTTTAAGTGTATCTGCTACGGTTTTGTCTACCTGATCTTGTGTAATACTTGGGCAATTTGATCTGACGCTGTGATCCTTTGAACAATCAAAGATAATAAAGCTATAATTTTCTTCGTATCTCTCATGCTGCAAGAGTATGTGGTTCATGAGAAAGTAAAGGGCCGTTTTATTGTACAGATTGGTGTTTTGATCGATTAGATCCCTGTTTAACTTATCTAAGTCTTTTTGCTGAAAAAATTGCATCTCTCACCTCTTCAAGTGTAGTTGAAGCAACCTTTGAAGCCCTTTTCGAGCCCTCGATCAGTATTTCTTTAACATATTCCTTTTTATTAATCAAATCTTCTCGCTTTTCCCTGATGGGCCTCAATGTATTGTTAAGGTTTTCTGTAAGCTTCTTTTTACAATCAACGCAGCCTATAGTTGCTTTAGAACAGGCTTCTTTTATCTCATCCTGCAGCTCTTTTGGGCTGAATATCTTGTGCAGCATGAATACGCCGCACTCTTCGGCAACCCCAGGATCGCTTCTGCGTTTTCTTCTTGGATCTGTGAACATGATCTTGATCTTTTTTGCTGTTTCCTCTTCTGTGTCGGATAGGTATATAGCGTTGTTGTAGGATTTGCTCATCTTTCTACCGTCCAATCCTAAAATCTTTGGAACTTCTGTTAGTAGTGGTTGTGGCTCAACGAATATCTCTTTTTTTGTTAAGGCATGGAAGTGTCTAACGAGTTCGCGTGTAAACTCAAGATGGGCTACTTGGTCAAGGCCTACAGGGACGTAATGAGCTTTATAAATTATGATGTCTGCTGCCATCAACACGGGGTATCCCAAAAATCCGTAGTTTGATGTTTTGGCCTTACCCAATTGGGCAATTTGGTCTTTATAAGATGGCACACGCTCAAGCCATCCAACGGGTGTTATCATGGAAAGCAGTAAAAACAGTTCTGCGTGTTCTTTAACAAGTGATTGTACAAACAGTGTATTTTTTTCTGGACTCAAGCCAAAGGCAAGCCAGTCAATAACCATGTTTATTGCGTTTTCTGGTATATCCTTTGCATCGTCGAACCCTGTTGTGAGTGCATGCCAATCTGCCACAAAATAGAACCTGTTGTAGTTTTCTTTCTCAAGGTTGATCCAATTTTTTAGTGCACCGTATAGGTTTCCCAAGTGTAAAATGCCCGTTGGC
>WFQR01000004.1 GCA_015486955.1 Hippea sp.
ACCCATAAGCACTCAAGAAGCTCTTTTGCCTTATCCTTTGTGAGCCTGCCTTCCTCTATGTCCTTTTTGTAGAATGGATACAGGTGTTTGTCCAGTTTGCCTGGGCTGAACGCATCCCAGCCGTTTAGCTCTGTTATTACGCCTATGTGCACAAACCAGTAGTACTGTAGAGCCTCGTGGAACGTGCGTGGTGCATGTGCTGGCACCCAACTGCAGATTTCTGCTATCTGTAGTAATTCCTTTTTCCTTTCTTCGTTTTTCTCTTTTTGAGCCATTTCCTTTGCTAATTTTGAATACCTTTCTGCGAACTTTATTATGGCGTTTGCCGCGATCTTCATCGCCTCTAACTCTTCCTTTTTGTCCAGTGCCTCTCTGTCATGCTCTAAGTCCAGCTTTTCAATCTGCTCATCTATCTCTTTTATGAAGTCAAGCATTCCTTTCTTGTAAATCTTGCCATCTAAAACCGTATGCCCCGGAGCCCTCTGCTCCATAAACTCTGTAAATACACCCGCCTCAAATGCATCCTTCCATCTCTGCGGGACCTCTTTGAATATCATCTCTCGTATTGTTTTTCCTTCCCAAAATGGAATGATTTCCTTCTCGTATATCTCGAACACCTCATCAGATACCTTGTAGGATACCTTTGGTCTGTTATTTAAGGCTTCTAAGTCTTCCCTTTTGTGCAGTGTGATTTCTGGATATGTTGGTGTGGCTTTGAGTTCTTCACCCCTTTCGCCCACTATCAACTCGCCGTCGTATATGGCTATCTTTTTGTTCATCAAAATGTATTCAAACGCCTTTGCCCTCTTTATTGGAACGGATGTTTCTTTGCAATTTTTGTAAAACTCTGTTAACAGTTTAGCCCTCTCAACAGAGATTCTTTCAACTGCCTCAATTGATTGCCTTCTTAATTTCTTTATCCTATCGTTCATACCTCTGTCTTCTTTTACTATTTTCGTATAATCAACAACCTTGCATGCAACGTTCTCCATCTTTAACCTCCTACATTTACTTTAAACCCTTCTTTTTCAAACGTTTCCTTTAACTTTTCCATCTCCTCATTTGTTGGTTCTTTGATGTGTGATACAAAAAATGGCATGTTCAATCTTTTATACTTGTCTACCATCATGGAATGGTAGGGTAAAAGATCAACGGATACAACATTTCTTAACGTTTTTATAAATTCAATCGTCCGCTTTATGTTCTCTTCATCATCGTTGATCGATGGTATTATGGGCAGTCTTAGGGCTATTTTTCCACCATGTTTATCCAAGCTCTTTAAGTTCTTGAGTATCTTTTCATTTCCAACGCCTGTATAGGCTTTGTGTTTCCCGCTGTCCATATGTTTTATATCGTATAGGTACAAATCCACATATTTTGTTGTTTCAATAAGCTTTTCTTCCTCTGTAAAACCCGTTGTATCCAAAGCTATGTGCACATTCTCTTCTTTTAGGGCTTTTAGCAGTTCGATTAAAAATTCATATTGCAAGAATGGTTCTCCACCTGAGATTGTAACACCGCCACCATCCTCAAAAAAGCTTTTATCTTTTAGGACTTCTTCAACCAATTCATCGACATCGTAGAACTTTCCAACCATCTTCAGTGCCGTTGTTGGGCAATTATCCGTGCAATCGCCGCACAGTGTGCATTTTTTCGTATCGATTGAAATCTTGTTTTTCTTTATTTCTATTGCATCAAATTTACAGACGTGTTTGCAGGTTAAACAAAGTATGCACTTGTCCTCGTAGTACATTATCTCCTGTGTGGTTTTTTGGCTTTCCGGGTTGTGGCACCATAAGCACCTCAACGGGCAACCTTTAAAGAATACCGTTGTCCTTAAACCCGGGCCATCGTGAATGGAGTATCGTTTGATATCAAATATTAAACCCTTCATGGCTCAACCTCTAATATGTAATATATCACACGACACAATAAAAGTCAATGATTTTACATTAAGCGTAGTTTTCTTGGATAAACCGTTTTAATCCTTGAACCGTTTTTACGAGCAGTTCTTTTTCGATATCGTAAAAAAGCAGTTGAACATATATAATGTTGTTCTCTGTTGTGATAGCGAGGTGGTTGAAGTGTTTTGTTGGTATGATGTCAGCTATTTTTTTAAATCTATTGTCGTAATCCTTGCTTTCGTAAAGCATTTCAAATGTAGTGCCATTGATATTACATATCTCGCTTCTTAATTTTTCTCTATTGTAAATTCTTGGTTTTGTTAAATTGAGGGGGCTTTTTCTGATTAGGTGAAACTCACATTTTAAGGGTTTTTTGGTGTAAAAAAGTAACTGTAAATTATCTTTTCCACTTGTTAAGAACATAAACGGTAGATACAGTACGCTTTGTCTTGGTATGAGTCTCAAATTTGCTACGACCTTCTTTGTTCCTTCAACCTGGTATTCTACACTGAAACCTAACACGCCGCCCAAATACGTGTATAGCTTGTCTTTTGGTTTTAGCGCATCTTCTAAAGCTTCGGCAACCTTTTTCATTATCTTGACGTTCTTTTTGTATCCCATATAGTAAACCACGCTTATGATTAAACTTATGGCAATAAATAGGGCTATTAGTCTACTCGACAATTTTTGCTAACCTCTGGCCCATATTTGCAAGTGTGTTTGTGTCCATTGCGTTTTTGAGGTAGGGCATGCGTATAGTTGGCAAATCGAAAATTTTCTCTATGTTGTTCGAAACAGTTCCAAGACCTTCTTTGTTTAATATTACAAAATCCAAACCCAAGCCCAGATCGTTGAGCCCAGATTTTATCTTTAGACTTTCGCTTAAAGACATGGCATCTTCGTTTAGCACAACAACCATTTTGCACTTTGACTTGTCTGATAGTAGGTCTATTAAAAACGTTACATACTCGGATTGGTAACCCAACTCCTTTAAAACCTTGTCATCTTCTTCTGTTAAGGCTAAAGATTCATCTATTTTCTTTGGATTTATATTGGCAATGGCAGCTCTGTGGCTAATAATTCTCTTTCTCCATCTTATCAATTTTTCAATCCACATCTTTGAACTAAACGGCAAGGATAGGATTTTTAACATCAAACCTGTGGGTGGTGTATCAACAATTATATATTCGAAATCCTGATTTTCTTCTATTTTTTCCTTCATTGCGTACATCAAGGCATACTCTTCCATACCTGGAGAGTGTTTTAAAAGATCAAACATGTTTTCCAAGTTGACAATCTGCAAATATTTGTACATCTCCTTCATTCTATTGGTTGTTTCATGTAAGAAATTTTTTAGATAACCCTCTACATCAACCTCTTCTGCAAAAAGGAAATCGTCAATCTGGGTTTTTATGTGCAGGTCTTTGTGAACGATATCCGATAGGTTGTGGGCAGGGTCTATTGAGACCCAGTAGGTAGTTTTTTTATTTCTTGATAGATAGAACGATAGGGCTGCCGATGATGTTGTTTTGCCAACCCCACCTTTCCCTAAGAAAAAAACAATTCTCTTCATATATCACTCAAGTCAAAGAAATTGGCCAGTTTATCGTCCAAGTCTTCGGATTTAAATATCATTGTCTTTATTTCGTGCTCCATATATGGCAAAAGGGCCATCCCCAAAAACGTTGGCGGGGATGGCAAACCCATAAGGGAACTAAATACAATCAATGCAAATGCATTCTCCATCTCGGAGAGCTCCATTTCCAACGCTGAAGTGCTCTCGTCCTTGAAGCCCTCCCAGAAGTATCCAAAGTTTTTAATAAGACTTTTAAGCGTTTTCTTGAGCGACATCGATGTTCTTATCCGGTCTTGAGAAGTCAAATATGAGCATGAAGTTGAGCAATATCATTATAACCATAATAGCGGTTAACAATCCGCCTTGAAGTGGATTTTTGTGAATGGCACCCGGAGATACTACTACTAAGTACCATATCATAGCCGCTGTAACTGTGACCCACAGGAACAGGGCGGCCGAGAATATGGACCATGATGGTTTCTTTTGTACTCTCATTACCCATGAACTTACCGTAAACAATGCGATGGAAGCAAGCATCTGGTTTGCAGCACCAAACGCAGGCCAGATGAGTTTCCACTCACCGCTCCACGCTAAAGCTATACCTATTACAGCTGGAATAAACGATGCCACCCATTTGTTTGTAAAGAAATCGTAAAGACCCCTTGCCTTGTCTTTTATAGGTTCCATAATTTCCGCAAATGTGTACCTTGCAAGCCTGTTTGTTGTGTCAAGTGTTGTCATAGCGAAAGATGCTACCCACATAGCAGCTAAAAGAACCATGAATTTCTTTGGAATGCCAAGAACCATATAAACAACGGCCGCATAGGATTTAGCAAACAATCCCACAGGACCACCAGAGGATTTCATTATATGCAAGTAGTTGTTACCAAATGCCGTTGGATTGGTAAGAATTGAACTTTTTGCCGAGCCGAGCAGACCAGCACCAGCTATTCCTATGGAAAGGACAACAAGTGTTGACAAGAATCCCTCGGTTAACATACCACCGTATCCTATGAACAGACCCTCAATCTCTTCGGATAACTGTTTTGAAGTTGTTCCACTACCTACTAAAGCATGGAAACCGCTCAATGAACCGCAAGCTATGATTAGTGGGATGGTTGGCCAGAATGGAGATGGTTTCCCACCGATGATTGGGGCTGAGAACATGGTAGTTTCAGGTATGGACATGGGTTTTCCAGCCAGTAGAACAGCAATGCCACCTATCACAAGTCCAAATACCAAAAGCCATGCATTCATGTAGTCCCTTGGTTGCAAGAGGATGTTAACCGGTAGCGCTGCAGCTATAATAATGTAAATTAGAAAGACAATCATCCATGTTTGGTAAGATGCATGGAATGGGTAGTACACTGCAGCCCAAATGGATGCTGCGAGCATTATAATGGCTATGATACTTGATACACCAAAACTCCATTTGAGTCTGTACATAATGAAGCCCAAGATAATAGCAAAGAATATCTGTAAAAAGTAAGCCGTTGGAACAGCAGCTTGTTTTACAAAAATTTTGCCTAAAACAGCACCAAATGCAGCTACGACCAAGATAAGAACAAAGAAGATGAACCATGCAAAAATGTACGATGTGCGTTTTTTTATGACCTTACCTGCAACCCATTGAATTGAGT
>WFQR01000005.1 GCA_015486955.1 Hippea sp.
CCCTTCTCTGCCAATACCTTTGTGATGGCAGCTGTGAGGGTGGTTTTTCCGTGGTCTATGTGACCGATTGTACCGATGTTAACGTGGGGTTTGGTTCTTACGTATTTCTCCTTTGCCATAAATGCCTCCTTTAAAAACTTATGGAGCCCACGAGCGGGCTCGAACCGCCGACCTCTTCCTTACCAAGGAAGTGCTCTACCGGCTGAGCTACATGGGCACAAAAAAAATGGAGCGGGAAACGGGACTCGAACCCGCGACCCTCAGCTTGGAAGGCTGATGCTCTAGCCAACTGAGCTATTCCCGCTCACTCACTAATGGTGGAGAGGGGAGGATTCGAACCTCCGAAGGCATACGCCGGCAGATTTACAGTCTGCTCCCTTTGACCGCTCGGGAACCTCTCCACTAACATGGAGCTGGCGAAGGGACTTGAACCCCCAACCGGCTGATTACAAGTCAGCTGCTCTACCGATTGAGCTACGCCAGCCCAGGCAAGTTGGAATTATATATTCAAAATCTCATTTGTCAACAAAAAATCACACTTTTTGTTATTGACATGCAAACCGCTATGACTATGATTAACTATAATGAAAAAAACGCAATTAATAATAGATACCATTATCATAGGTCTTATAGGTGCAGCAAGTGCTCAGATATTTGTATACCTCTTAAAAATAGTCGATAAATACTCACTGCAACTGATAGCGGGATACCGTTTACCAGATGTCATAAGCATACTAAACCAAACAGAACAGATACATCCAACGCACCCGTTACTTTTAATAGTTGTCATTGTTGTAGGTGGCTTAATCTCGGGTTTTTTGGTATACACGTTTGCACCCGAAGCCGAAGGTCACGGAACAGATACCGCTGTAAGGGCTTTCCATAGAACAGGTGGTTTCATAAGACCCATAGTCACGCCATTAAAGATCTTGGCATCGGCTATTACCATAGGAACAGGTGGTTCAGCCGGAAGGGAAGGCCCAACAGCCCTATTCAGTTCAGGTGTAGGATCCATATACGCAAATCTTAAACATGCATCATTGGAAGAAAGACAACTATTTGTGCTAATTGGCATGGCAAGCGGCTTATCTGCAATATTCAGAGCGCCAATAGGAACGTCCATTTTTGCCGTTTCAGTACTCTACAGCGGCATGGAGTTTGAATCAAGTGCTCTTATCTATACGCTTTTAGGCTCGGTTGTTGCATACATAGCCACAGGCTTCACAATGGGTTGGCATCCAATATTCACAACAACTCCGAATTTAGAGGTCAAAACGTTCGAGGAGTATTTACATTTGACCGTGTTAGGCGTTGTAAGTGGGATAATAGGCGTCATTCTACCGAACGTTTTCTATTATACGCGCGATTTGTTTCATTCAATCAAAATACCACCACATTTTAAACCCGCCTTAGGTGCTTTAGGTGTAGGCATCATTGCTCTATGGCTGCCACAGGTGTTGGGTGGAGGTTATGGATGGATACAGGATTCTATAGACGGCAAAATGGCTTTAAGCTTAATGGCGTTGCTCATCTTTGGCAAAATGGTAGCATTCACTCTCACCGTTTCAAGTGGCGGATCAGGAGGCGTCTTTGCACCTTCGCTGTTCATTGGAGCAATGACAGGCGGAACAATAGCAAAGATATTTCACCACAACCCAGCAATTTTTTCCATAATAGGTATGGCATCCGTGTTTGGTGCAGCAGCAAGGGCCCCACTTGCAACAGTAATAATGGTTTTGGAAATGACAGGGGGATATACGCTCCTTGCACCTACCGCTCTAACGGTTGTTTTGGCCTACGTTTTACAGTCAGAAACATGCAAGAAATTAAACCTAAAATACAAAAGTCTCTATGAAGCCCAAGTGCCAAATAAGTCATATTCACCTGTTCATCAAGTAGAAAACTTAAAAAACATCATAGCTTGCTATGCAAAATCCATACCCATTTCTATAAAAGAACTGAAAGACGAAAATATTTTGAGACTATTGGAATCGGGTGTCCCCATTAAACTCAAAAACGGCAATATGCTTTTCTTTGGCACGCTCATAAAGAAATTAGAGACAGAAAAAACAGGGGATGAGCTATCGTACAAAGGAGCAAAGGTTATATACATTTTCAGGAACGGCGAATGGCTTCATCCCTTGGAAGTTGACGCATTGGAAGTGGGAGACGAGGTTTTGATTTATGGGCCGCCATCATCTATACGATCGATAAAGGGTCACCTAAAATACGTATCGGAGACATTCTCTAAGCTAAGAGAGCAACATTTAAAACAGTTGGAACATGCAGGAAAGGTTTAAAACAGGTTCTCTATGGGCTCAGGCTGGGCAAAATAATAACCCTGGGCAAGGGCTTTTACATTCAAATCCTTTGTAATCTCTCTTAGTTGATCGGCAATTTCTTTATTTTCCACAAACTCATATATTATATCCTTACCCAACCTATTTGCCATATAGGTTATTATCTCAACCACATCCCTAAAGTATCTATTGGTAAGAATATTTTTTATAATCTCACCATCAACCTTTAAAAACCTAACATTCTCTTTCGAAGATAAGGCCGCAACGCGCTCAAAATTTGTATATCCACTGCCAAAATCATCCAAAGCTATATCGACCTCAAGAGAGTCTATGATGTTCAGTATGTTCTTATTCTTTGTGGATTCGTATTCTGTAATCTCAAACACCACATCGACACCAACCTCTTTTGATATTTCCTTTAGCTTTTTGATCTTTTTCAAGACAGTTAGATCTGTATAGGAGGAAGGGAATAAATTTACAAATATCTTTTTGACCTTGTTTATCTTTTTTATTTCTTTGGATACGAGATCCAAAACCATCAGATCCAATTCTTTCGTCAAGTTTTTGTCCTTTACAAAGTCCACAAATTCTTTGGCAGGTATCAGCCCATCCTCTGTCTGTATCCTCAACAAACACTCAGCCCCGAAGTCCTCTTTTGTCTTTATATCGACTATCCTTTGAACATATACTTTAAAATCCACATCTTTTGCAAAATACTCCTCACAAGACTTATCCTCTTTACCCAAAACAAGCCTATCAACAAGGCACTCATACCTCATTATCTCATCTACAGCCTTCCAGATTTCCTCTATATGTTTTCGGCTAACAACAAAGTATGTGCCTTTTTCTTCTAAAAACCTGTTCGTGGCCAACTCAAAAAACACACTCAATTTGTGGGCATCAAAGCTAAACCTGTCTCTTATGGACTTAATATTTACTTGCACAAGCTTAAAACTCAACGTTTTATCAATATCCTGTCTACTCTTAAGTTTCTTTTTAATCTCCTCTATCGCCTGCTTTAATTTGCTTAAATCCCTAACCTCTTCCTCAATGCGGGAGACAAAATAGACCTTACCATTCAACTCAAAACCAAATATATCTTTAGCATAGCACTCATTTACATGGCTAATGAGTGCTTCTGAAAATTCCTTAAAAATGGGGTCGGCATAGTCTTTTTTACTGCTCGGTGTAACGACAAAAGACACCACCTTTTCTGAAAATTTGGGGTCTGTTAGAAACGAGAAAAAGATGCTCTCCTTATTCTTTTCCCACTGCGAAAACAGGTATATGCCATAAAGAATAAACAGATGAGAATTTATTGCAAAGAGCCTTGCCATTCTTAAAGCCTTTATATAATCGCCACTTTCAAGATAAGTAATTAATAACACTGCGTAATCGTGTGAGTTTTTATGAAAAAACTGAAAAACTGGCACTACAGTCTCATGTGTATAAAACATCACAGAAAAGGCGGGGGTTTTAAACCACTCTGTAATGGCACACTCCCTATGCAAAAATTCCTTAACATAAGAAAAATCTCCACTTTCAACAGCTGCCAATAGCTCCTTCACAAAAGAGTAATAATTTTCAATGATAAAACTTGCACCCTTCAAGAATGAGAAAATCCTCGTTGTCTCATTTAGAATGCCTTCTATATATGATTTGGCATTTGCGTTTTTAACATCTTTAAAAACCTTTTCTAACTTTGCGTCGTCAACATCCACTTCACCGTAAAAACTCAAGCTTTCAATGTTTCTCTTGATAAAATCAATCATTTCAAACATGTAATCTTCATGTATCTTAAGCTTCCAATGCACATCACCTACTTCTTTGTAAAGCTCAAAAGCATCCACATCATCAAATAGCGCTTTATACAAATATTTAGATTGGGATTTCACAAGCTCAGGTAATTGCTCAAAGGAAGAGAAAAAGTTAGAAAGATATGGATCTTTTATGACAGTCGTGTAAAAATAGACAAAAAGTCTTTCAAAAGACTCTAAAATCCTATCCCTTTCCATGTCCACCTACCACCAACTTTTCTTTGAAGTACAAAAACGAAGCGTATTTCAAAAAACTATTAACATCCAACATGCCCACATATTCAAGATTTTCCCTATTTATAACAACGGGTATGTAGTCCACATCTATGTGTGCTATAAACTCAAACACGTCCAAACCATTGGCATTTATGGTCAAAAAGTTCGGATTGTGCGTCATAACATCCATAACTCTCATATTACCACTTTCGAATTCCCCGAGCAACCTAATATCCCTAAAAGACAAAACACCCACAAGCCTTCCATCTTCTAAAACCGCAAAGTAACTTGAGGGGCTTTTCATTAAATCAAAGATAACATCTTTTACAAGGTCATCCTTTTTCAAGGTTATCAACGTTGAATCAATGAAATTCACAATTTTTAAAGCCTTTAGCTGAGCCGCGTATTTTTTATTCGTAATATCAAAACCTTTTTGCATTATGGAGCGGCTAAAGTGCATTTTCTCTTCAAGTACATGCGAGAAATACATCGTCATTACAGAACCTATGATTAAAGGCACAATCATGTGATAGTTCTGGGCAAGTTCTACAACAATCAACGTCGACCTAAACGGGGCAGATGACACGCTCGCAGTTGTTGCTGCTGTGCCTATCAAAGCCACAGATAAGGGATCGATAGTCGGTATAAACTGATGGAAAAAGCCGCCTATGGCGAAACCAAAAAACGCACCGCCGAAAATGGATGGCGCAAAAACACCACCGAACATGCCGCTTGCAAAGGTTATGGCCAATGCTATCAACTTTACAATGCCCAACACAACGGCATCTGAATAGTTGAAATTACCACTAAAAAGCATACCTACCTTATCATAGCCCAACGATGCGGCATTTGGATAAAAGTAGAGCAAAACACCAACAA
>WFQR01000006.1 GCA_015486955.1 Hippea sp.
GTCAAATCTATGGGGAAGCCATACGTATCGTAGAGTTTAAACGCGTTTTCTGCATCGACGACCTTCTTTGGCGATTTCTCAAAAATGTCCTCTAAAATCTTCAAACCGCTTTCCAGCGTCTCAAAGAATTGTTCTTCTTCGGCTTTAACAACATTAACCACTGTATCCCTGCTTGCTACAATCTCCGGATAAACATCACCCATAACCTCATTAACGGTGTCGATAAACTTATACAGGAACGGCTCGTCTACACCTAATTTCTTACCGAATCTCATGGCCCTGCGCATAATCCTGCGCAACACGTAGCCCCTTCCTTCTTTATCTGGAAAAACGCCGTCAGTAATTAGAAAATCTATGGCCCTCAAATGATCCGCTATAACCCTAATGCCAACGTCTTTGTCCTCGCTCTTTCCGTATTCAACCTTAAAAAAATCGCTCAACACACCAATGATGTGCTTGAAAATATCTATATCGAAATTGCTGTGAACACCCTGCAAAATGGCACTAACACGCTCCAAACCCATACCCGTATCGATGCTTGGCTTAGGCAACGGGGTAAGATTACCACTTTCATCCCTGTTGAACTGCATAAAAACAAGGTTCCAAAGCTCCAAGAACCTATCACAATCACACGCAACAGAACAATCGGGTCTCCCACAGCCAATTCCTGGACCCTGATCTATGTGAATTTCTGAACATGGTCCACACGGACCCGTATCGCCCATAGCCCAGAAATTGTCGTGCTCATCCATACGCACAATACGGTTCTGCGGCACACCCTCCTGTTTGTTCCAAATCTCAAAGGCCTCATCGTCCTCTCTAAATATCGTTATCCAGAGCTTATCCTTATCTATGCCCAAAACACGGGTCACAAAGTCCCATCCGAAGTGTATGGCCTCTTTTTTGAAATAATCACCAAAGGAAAAGTTGCCCAACATCTCAAAGAATGTATGGTGACGGGCCGTATAGCCCACATTTTCCAAGTCGTTGTGTTTACCACCTGCCCTCACACATTTTTGGCAGCTTGTAGCCCTTGTATAATCCCTCTTCTCTTTACCCAAAAACACATCCTTGAACTGCACCATGCCCGCATTTACAAACAGTAGTGTTGGGTCGTTTTTGGGCACAAGCGGTGCAGACTTCACTATTGTATGCCCGTTTTCTTTGAAGTACTCCAAGAATGCCTTTCTAAGATCAGCCGTCTTCATCATCCTTCACCTCATATTTATTTAAAAGTTCAACGATTTTCTCACTATCAAATCCTCTGCGATACATGAAATCAAACAATTTTTTTCTTTTGTTCTTTTTCCCTTCAAGTAACTTAAGCTTCTTCAAAAACACCTCTTCTGCATTTTCATTTTCCGTTGTAAGCACACCATCAATCAAATCCTCTGCAATCCCCTTCTTCAAAAGTTCATGCGCCACTCGCCTCTTACCATAACCCCTCTTCAATCTAAAGTACAAATAATTCTGGGCATATCTAACATCGTCTATAAAGCGCTTCTCCTTTAAATACTCAATTACCTCGTCAATCTCATCTCCACTTTGACTCTTTTTTAAAAGCTTATCCCTGATCTCCTTCTCTGTGTAATCCTTTCTATTCAACAACCTCAAAGCATAATTTAAAAGTTCTTTGTTCACATTATACCCTTTGCAATCAATGCAAAGTCGTTTGGATTTGTGGCATTCTCTTTGGCCTCTTCGAAGGACACAAGTCCACTTTTATACAACTCCAATAATGACTGATCAAACGTCTGCGTGCCCAGTGTATCCCTATTTATCTCAATGGATCTTCTGATATTCTGTATCTTTTCCGCTTCAAGTATAGCTTCCCTGACAAGCTCTGTTGCTATCATTATCTCAACGGCTGGCACCATCCCTTTTCCATCTTTCCTCTTTAAAAGCCTTTGGGATATGACGGCCTCTATCGTTGCAGAGAGCTGCAACCTTATCTCCCTCTGTTCGCTCAAAGGAAACGCAGCTATGATCCTGTTTACCGTCTCAACGGCGTCTTTTGTGTGCATCGTAGCCATAACCAAATGACCTGTCTCAACCGCCTCAAGAGCTGTTGTTATGGTCTCCCTATCCCTCAGCTCACCAACCATAATCACGTCCGGGTCTTCCCTTAGAGCCCCCCTTAAACCTTCGGCAAACGTCCTTACATCGTAACCAACCTGCCTTTGGATTATGGAAGAATTTATATCCTTATGTAGATATTCAATTGGATCTTCAATGGTTATTATATTCTTTTGCCTCTCCTTGTTGATTATGTCTATCATGCACGCCAGTGTTGTAGATTTTCCGCTTCCCGTTATACCTGTAACCAAAATCAACCCGCGCGGTTTCAAAGCCAGTGTTCTTATGACTTTTGGAAGGTGCAACTCCTCAAGGGATGGAATGCTAAACGGTATAAACCTAAAAACAGCGGCAAGTGTGCCCCTTTGATAAAAAATGTTCACCCTGAACCTACCAACGCCACTCAAACCATATCCAATATCAACCTGCCTTTCAGTTCTCAGCTTATCAACAAGGAATTGGTCTATGGCTTCGCTTCCCAAAAATTCTTCAAAGTCTTCTTCCCTTAAGA
>WFQR01000007.1 GCA_015486955.1 Hippea sp.
ACTCCTCAGGCACTCTATCATCATCTACAAGTATCTTAGTTCCTTCAAATTCAGTAACAAGCCTCTCTTTAGCAAAATACAGGGGAACTATTGGTATGTTCTCAAAATAGATATAAAGCCAGATGTCAAGCTCTGTCCAATTACTCAAAGGAAACACTCTGACACTCTCTCCTTTGTTTATGTGAGTGTTATACAAGTTCCAAAGCTCTGGTCTTTGATTTTTTGGATCCCACCTTTGATTCTTGTCTCTAAAAGAAAAAATTCTCTCTTTAGCCCTTGACTTTTCCTCATCCCTTCTTGCACCGCCTATGACTGCATCGAACTGATATTTGCTTAAAGCCTGCTTTAAGGCTTGTGTTTTCATTATGTCTGTGTGTATCTTGCTACCGTGTATGAATGGATTTATGTTCATCTTTATGCCTTCGGGGTTTGTATAAACTATTAAGTCCAACCCAAGCTCTTTAACTCTTCTGTCTCTGAATTCTATCATATCTTTAAATTTCCATAATGTGTCAACATGCAAGAGTGGAAAAGGAGGCTTTGATGGGTAGAAGGCTTTCATCGCAAGATGCAGCATTACTGAGCTGTCTTTACCTATGCTGTATAGCATAACGGGGTTTGAGAAGTTTGCAGCTACCTCACGGAGGATGTATATGGATTCTGCTTCCAAGAGCTTTAGGTGGTTCATTTTATCCATTGTTTTTACACTTCTTAGGTTTTATAAGAGAGGTTTCTTATATATTCAACACATTTTTCCCAGTCTTCTTTGAAAAATTCCCTAATCTTATTTAACTTTTCTTTTTCTGGCATAAAGTTAACTCTTGGAACAAACCTATCAGGAACGTATTTTGAAAGATAAAGAACGGGATATCTTATTGGGTAAACAAAAAGATATTTTTTAAGCTTACTGTCGCCGGCGATTAAATTAATATGTTTTGATAAAACATATATAAACTTAAGTTGTTTTTCACTATAAGAAGTATGCTTCCTTGAAAAACTTATTTTATTTTTGTCGTAAGTTGTGCCTGTATAGGTAGCTATTTTATCAAGGAAACTCTCTGGATTGTTTTTTAACTCATCATAAAGGAGAACAAGTGGCTTCTTTGTGAAATGGTTCTCAAGAAATTTTATTTTTTCATAAAATAACATGTGTTCTATTTTAAAAAAACCTGTGTTGTTGAGGTTGAAGAGCTCATCGAAAGAAAATCTATGACCATTTTTTATGTATCGTTTATATTGTGAAAGGATCCACTCATCGTGTCTTCTAAGTACCATGATGGCACCGGCATTCGGAAAATCTGCTGAGAACCACTCTATTTCCTTTTCGAATTGGCGATCAAACTCTCTTGATACCAGAAATTTGCCGTTTCCTGCGCGTTTTATTATCTCTTTGCTTTTCCTGTAGCGAGTCATATGTATATATTTAATGCCTTTAAGGGCGGGAAAGAAAACAAACTGTAGATATTTTGATCCTGTTTTACCAAGACCCACATGGAAGTAAACTTCAATCATAGAAACTCCCGAATTTTTTTAAAATTACAAACCCATAAATGCCTTAGTTGCAGCAACCCTTTGAATTTTCTAAATTAAACTACCTTTGCTTGTCAAGTTAAAATTCCCACTTTTTGCCATAAAAATATTGGAAACAGGTTTTTTATAATATGTGCCAACTTTTGTAGAAAAAGCAAGCTAATTAATATATCTTACTCAAACACCTTTTCTTCTTCTAAATCGCTATTTGTTGCGTCTTTTTCTAAATCTCTCTCTTTTTGCTTTAGGACCTGAAGTTCTTTATAGAATTCATGCTGAATGATTAATTTCATAATCTCGTTTGTGCCTGTCCAGATCATGATAAGCCTTGTATCTCTTAAAAGCCTCTCTATAGGATAGACATCTGTGTATCCTATGCCACCCATTATTTGCATGGCATGGTTTACAACCTTCCAAGCCATATCTGTTGCAAATGATTTGCTTTCTGAAACCAGTCTTCTCAAGATTGATGGGTCATCTCCCCTATCGATTGCACGAGCCGTTTCATAAACAAGGGCTCTTGCTGCATCGAGCTCTGTAATGCTTTCTGCCACCTTAAAAGAAACAGCCTGAAAGCTTTTAATCGGTTTATTAAATGCTTTTCGTTTTGTTGAGTAATCTGCCGCTATGTGCAGTGCTGCCCTTGCCATACCTAATGCTCCTGCTGCACTTGTCATTCTCTCAGGTATCATCATCTGATAAAAGACATCTGCGCCCCTGTTAATGTTTTTTTCACCGCCAAGGACATTTTCTATGGGAACTTTCGTTCCGTTAAAGGATATTCTTGCTGTTCCGCCTCCACGGGTTCCCATCAAGCCGTAAATATGCTCAACTTTTACTGTCTTGTCTCTTTCCACTAAAAACGCTGTCATCGAGTTATGTGGTTTTGCCTCTGGATCTGTTTTAGCATAAACCAAAAAGTAGTCGGCTCCCTCTCCCCCTACGATAAATCGCTTTTTCCCTCTTAAAACAAAATAGTCCCCCTCTCGTTTTGCATATGTCGTTGCACCGAAAAAGTCAGAGCCTCCTCTTGGCTCGGTTAAGCCTTCTGCCGTTGCTATCTTTGCCTCAATTGTTGGCTTTAGGTATTTTTCTTTCTGTTCTTCTGTTCCGAATACATTTATCGCTTCTCCAACAATGGACACGAGTGAATATAAACATGCCAAAGCTGTTCCCAGAACGCCTATTTCTTCTAAAGCTACAACCTCTGATGTCCAGCCAAGCCCTTTGCCGCCGTATTTTTTTGGAAATCTTAAACCTAAAAGATCGAACTTTGCAGCAAGCTTTAGGAATTCCTTCGGATATTTAACCCTCTCCGCATCCATATCAAGAATGAGGGTTCGGGGTATTGATTTAACAAACTCTATTGCTTTTTTCTTGATTTGCTTTTCTTGTTCTCCAAAGAGTGCTTCACTTATCATTTTAAAACCTCCATCTGTTTTTCTTTATTCTATATTTTATATAAGAGCTAAGTCAAAAGTTAATTGTTAAAAAGATTGGGAGGCAAGTGGAGCTTATATTTTTGAGCCATCCTTGAAATTTTATCTCTGTTAGAGTGTTTCAAGGTTTCTATTGCTTTAGATAGCCCATTTGATAAATCATCGACGTTTGGATTTGTTACAATTAGGTCACTTTCTTCTGCTATTTCTCTTAAACAACCCACGTCAGTTGTTACCGTAGGTAATCCTATACTTAGATATTCAAATAAAACCCGTGGTATAACCTCGCTACCAATGCTTGAAACGACGCCAATATCAAAGGCACTCATAATATCTACAATATCGTTTCTTCTTTCTGTTAGCATGATAAGGTTTTTTAAATTGAGTTTGTGTGCTACCTCTGCCAGTTCTGATTTTTTTACGCCCTTTTCCTCTCCCACTATAAACAAAACGCTGTTTTTAATGTTTGCTTTAGAAAAGGCTTTTATTAAAAGTTCATATCCTTTTACTCTGTCAAGCCTTCCTACCGCACCAAACACAATTTTGCCGTTTAATCCAAAGGCTTTTCTAACTCTTTCCCTTCCCTCTTTTGAAAACCTGAATTTTTCTGTATCAACAAAACTTTTTAGAACAACAACATTATTAAAATCCGCATAAATGTAGCTCCTCAAATATTGGCACGGCAAAATCACCTTATCTATACAGTCCTTAGGCGTTTTTAAACGACCCTGTGTTCCGAATATACGCACCAATTTGAAATCCAGAGTTTTTTTTAAAAGACACGACAAAAATGTTGCATCTCCCCATATAGTTACAACCACATTTGGTTTAAATTCCTTTAATTTTTTATACAGATCAAAGAATGCTACTAAAGTGTATAGAGGATTCTTGTTTCTTAAAGGTCTTATGAAACTTGCATACTCAACTTTTTTCGATATGAAACTATCTTTTAAACAAAATACCTTTGTTGTAAGCTCTCTGCTTGTAAGCTTATAAATCTTAAATGCGTAGTCTGTTAGGGCACTATCCCATGGTTCGTCGAGTATAAATGCTATTCTCATTGTTTTCTTGTTTTCTTTTCAGCAAGACCAGAAATGCCCAATCTTCTTCTTAGCTCCTCTAAAACGGCCTCAGGCGG
>WFQR01000008.1 GCA_015486955.1 Hippea sp.
GTGAAGCTCATCCAAACGGTTATTGAAGCAAACAATCTCACTGCTTACGACAAAAAGTTCCAGTCCATTGTAATAGCTGAGGGCAAAGCCCAAACATCCAATTTAGAATAAACCCTTGCTTTAATACACCCCGTTTATTAAAATGACCAAAAACGGGAGAGGTTGAAATGGGAATGTTAATCGCTGTTGCTACAAACACAGATGGAAGAAGTATATGGAATGGTCATTTCGGTATATCTCCCATCTATTCGATCTTTGATCAAGATGGTAACCTCGTTAAGCAGGTAGAAAACCCATATTCAAAGGATAAACACCACGACAACCCAGATTTAATCGTAAACCTATTACGCGACGTTGACATTTTTATAGCGAAAAATATGGGCAAGAAGTCAAGAGAAAGGCTTACAAAGGTGCTGGGCGTTAAAAGTATGCTGGTTAACGCCCAAAATATATTTGAAGCCATAGATTATTATTTGGAAGCAAAGAAAAATATAGATGTATTTGAAAGATTTACTGATAAATACGAAGAGTGGTTTGATAGATATGCGGCCGTATACGAAAGCGAATTAAACATGCTAAAGGCCATAACGCCAAAGTTTAACAGGGCTTTAGAGATAGGTGTGGGAAGCGGTAGATTTGCTGTTCCCTTGGGTATCAAAGAGGGCATAGAGCCTTCGGATAAAATGGCAAAGATAGCCCAAGAGAGGGGCATAAAGGTTTATCCAGGCTTTGCAGAGAATTTACCTTTCCAAGACGAGGAATTCGATTTTATATTGATCGCCGTTACCATTTGTTTCGTTAAAGATCCAATCAAAACCCTAAAAGAGGCTTACAGGGTCTTAAAGAAGGATGGCAAGATATTGGTTGCTATAGTAGACAAAGATAGCCCCATAGGTAAGGAATACCTAAGCAAAAAGGAGAAAAGCGAGTTTTACAAGAACGTCAATTTCTTCTCTACTTTAGAGATACATGAATTACTAAGGGAAACGGGTTTCGAGGTTGTAAGCACACACCAAACGCTGTTTGGCAACTCCATAAAAGAGATAAACGAACCTCAGGGTTTTAAAGAAGGCTTTGGCGAAGGGGGCTTTGTGGGTGTTTTAGGTAGGAAAAAATGATAGAAATCCTGCAGAAATCTCTATCGAACACCTTTTCCATTATCTTCACCATTGTTGTGTTGGTTTTGATGATAGGGTTCTTTATCTCTTGGATCTATCTCCCTTTTGCTGTGTTATCTATTAAAAAGGAATTAAAAAGGATCAGAGAAATATTAGAAAAAAACAAAATTAGTCTTGACTAATAATGAAAGCTGCATATAATTTCGGCATGAAACTCATTGATGGAGAGTTAGGAAAAAGCTACATAGTCGAGTCCATAGACGGTGGATGCATGGCAAAGGACAGGTTGTGGAAACTTGGTGTCATTCCTGGAGTTATTGTTAAAATAAAGAGGAAAGCCCCACTGAAGGGGCCGTTTATGCTTGAGGTAAATGGAGTTGATGTAGTTGTGGGAAGGGGTATAGCTCTAAAAATCAATATTCGGGAGCTTGAATGAAAACCGTTGCCCTCGTCGGTCAACCCAACTGTGGAAAAAGTACCCTTTTTAATCAACTTGCAGGATATAAAAGCCTTTCAGCCAACTTTCCCGGTGCTACAGTCGAATATACAAAGGGACAAACATATTTAGATGATGAAATAATAGAGGTAATTGATCTTCCTGGCACATACTCCTTAAGCTGGTACGATGACGCAGAGAGAGAAACGGTTAAGGCCCTTTTTTCTGAGGATATAGACGTTATCGTTAACATACTGGACGCTTCAACGCTTGTGAGAAGTATAGAGCTAACAATAGAGCTAATGTCTTTGGAAAAACCCCTTGTGGTTGCGTTAAATATGATGGATGAGGCTTTAAGAAAGGGCATTTACATAAATGTGAATAAATTGGAAAATGTACTGGGTGTTAAGGTCGTTCCCATAATTGCAAAAAAGGGTAAGGGCATAAAAGACCTATTAGAAGCCATAAAGAATGCCAAAAAACCCTTAAAGAGATGCGTATACTCAAGGGAAGTTGAAAAATACATAAACGCCGTTGTAAATTGCATTGAAAAAAATAACCTAAAAAACGAATGGCCCGTAAAACTAATGGCAATCAAAGCCATAGAAGGGTTTGAAGCCTGTCAAAAGCCCCTTGAAAACTCTGTTTGCAAGAAAGTGCTCGAGCAAGCCAAATTTGCCTTAAGGGATGGACTTGTCATCGTCCAAGAAAGGCACGCCTTATGCATGGACATTTTTGAGGCTGTTGCAAAGGTAAAGAAAAAGGAGAAGAAGAGCTTTGAGGAAAAATTAGACACCGTATTGCTCCATCCGTTTTTTGGCTACATTGCCATGATCGCTATATTCTTCTCCATATTTTACATCGTGTTCCACGGCGGTGTACCCATAGAGAACTTTATTATCGGCATTTTTGATAAAATCGACCATTTCATAGATATATCTCTATCCAACTACAAGCTCACACACGCTATTGTTAAGGGAGTCGTGGACGGTGTTGGTGCGGCATTCGGTATAGCTTTCCCGTATCTATTGCCTTTCTTATTTCTCATTTCACTCCTTGAGGATGTCGGCTACCTGCCAAGAATAGGTTTCTTGCTCGATTCAACAATGCATAAAATGGGATTGCACGGCACAAGTATGATACCCTTTGTATCTGGATATGGATGCAGCGTACCTGCTATAATGGCAACAAGGATACTGAAAAGCAGAAAGGAGAAGATCATTTCGGCTTTTCTGGCATCCCTTGTACCGTGTTCTGCACGGACCACCGTTATCATGGGCCTTGTGGGGTATTTTATTGGTTATGGGTATGCTATCTTACTCTACGTTATAAACATCGTTGTCATTATGATTAGCGGCATGATTTTAAAAAAATTGCTGCCCGGCATAAGTCCAGAGATGGCTCTTGACATACCGCCCTATAGACTACCTACATTCAAAACATTGATGCTAAAGACATGGCATAAGGTAAAGGACTTTGTGTTCTTGGCGGTTCCAATGCTAATCGGCGGAAGCGTTGTTCTAACACTCATATCCTACTACCATCTGGACAACACCATTAACAGCATATTCAAACCATTTATGGAGTTATTGGGTCTACCATCTTCTATAGCAGTAGTTCTACTATTCGGCGTGCTCAAGAAGGAGTTAACCTTATTGATGCTGTACCAAGCATTGGGTTTATCAAGCCTTTCTCAGATACCTCAGGCACTTACACCCGGTCAAATGATGGTATTTACCGTTTTCGTAATATTCTACATACCCTGTCTTGCTACAATTGCGGCTATAAAGAAAGAGGTGGGGCTTAAAGCTACGATCTATATAACCTTAGGAACACTTCTTCTTGCAACATTGCTCTCTTTTCTCACACAAGTTATAATTCATATAGCATGAAATTAGAGGTATACACAGACGGCAGTTGTTTTGAAAATTATTCCATAGGCGGATGGGGCGTTTATATTGTCTCGGACGATCAAAAGATACAATTTTCAGGTCCGTGCAATTGCAAGAGTTCCTTATATGTCGAGCTTGTGGCCATTTTGAAGGCGTTAGAATATATCGAATATTACTTATACGATGTTGAAGCAATAGAGATCTTCACGGATTGTGACTTTATAGCAAAAATCGCCAATCAATATTCATCAAAAAAGAAGGGATTGTACAGATCGAAGTCAACACTTAAATACAAAAAACTCTTGGATCAGGTTTTAGGCTACACATCGATATTCCAAATCGAGTGGCATGTTGTAAAGTCCCATAGGGGAGTAGAGGGAAACGAAATAGCAGACAACTTGGCTAAGAAGGCTGCGTTGATAAGCATAAAACAAAAAATGGGGGGCTAACCCCCCAAAGAATTAAATAATCGCCTTTTCCTTCAAAACCTTTGCAATAGTCTCGCCTATTATTCCAGGATTTTCAATTACATGTACGCCAGCCTCTCTCAAAGCCTGATACTTGGACTCAGCCGTCCCGCTCTTACCCATTATGATAGCACCTGCGTGTCCCATTCTTCTTCCAGGCGGTGCCGTTCTACCAGCAATAAACGCAAAGACCGGTTTCTTTATAGCCCCACTCTTTATGAACTCAGCGGCCTTCTCTTCGGCATTTCCACCAATCTCACCGACAATCATCATAGCCTCTGTCTCTGGATCCTCTTCGAACTTCTTCAACCAGAATATATAATCCGTTCCCACAATTGGATCACCACCAATTCCTACACATGTGGATTGACCCAATCCTGCTCTTGTAATCTGATCCGCCGTTTCATAGAGCAGTGTACCACTTCTCGACATTATTCCTATACTTCCTCTCGTAAAGATATGACCGGGCATAATACCGATCTTTGTGGCTCCAGGTGTAATAATTCCAGGGCAGTTTGGTCCAATGAGTGTAACACCCTCTTTCTCAATAACCCTTTTAACCTTAACCATATCGAGAACAGGAATACCCTCTGTGATACAAACAATCGTTTTTATTCCGCTACCCACGGCTTCCAAAATAGCATCAGCTGCAAATGGCGGTGGAACAAAGATCAAACTAACATTAGGATGGGTCTCTTTTACAGCCTCTTCAACGGTATTGAAAACTGGAATACCGTCAACCTCCTGTCCACCTTTACCAGGTGTAACACCTGCCACTATCTTCGTTCCATAGTCCTTGCATGCCTTTGCATGGTAGCTACCTTCTTTACCCGTGATACCCTGCACTAAAACCCTACTTGTCCTATATACACATACTGCCATGGGTTATTTCTCCTTCTTTTCATTTTGTTGTTTTGTTTCAACTTTTTTAGCCTCTACAACACTCTTCTCAGAACTATTTGCCAATTCAGAGACCATTTTAGCTGCCTCTTTTAAGTCATTTGCAACGTAGAACTTCAAACCGCTCTTCTTCAAAATCTCCATACCCTCTTCTCTGTTCATTCCCGTAAGCCTAATAACTACAGGAATCTTGACCTCAACCTTCTTTAAGGCCTGTAAAATACCATTTGCAACCTTATCGCATCTGACTATGCCGCCGAATATATTAATGAATATTGCCTTAACCTTTGGATCCCTTGTAATGATCTCAAATCCTTTAGCTATGGTTTCAGGTGTAGCCTCACCGCCAACATCCAAGAAGTTTGCAGGTTCACCACCTGCGAGCTTAATAATGTCCATCGTTGTCATTGCAAGACCAGCACCATTGACCATACAACCTATGTTACCCTGCAATTTTATGAAGTTTAGACCTGAAAATCTCGCTTCAAGTTCATCCGGATCAGCTTCTGTTAAGTCCCTCATCTTGGCTATCTCTTTTCTTCTAAAGAGCGCATTGTCGTCCACGTCCATTTTTGCATCAACAGCAAGCAAATGCCCAGTTTTTGTAACAACAAGTGGGTTTAGTTCAAGCAGGGAGCAATCCTTTTCAACAAACACCTTGTACAACGCACTGAATATCTTTGCCGCTTCTTTCTCTTGAGCCATTAAACCCAGATCGTATTTCAATCTCCTAATCTGATACGGCAAGAATCCCGTAACTGGATCGATGGGTATCTTAATAATGTCTTCAGGGTATTTCTCCGCGACCTCTTCAATACTCATTCCGCCTCTCTTTGATGCTATGACCGTCGGCCTTGAGGTCGTCCTATCCACTACGATAGAAAAGTAAATCTCCCTTTCAATATCTGCAGCCTTTTCAACCAGCAATTTCCTTATAACTACCCCTTCTGGGCCCGTCTGTTTGGTAACCAATTTCTTACCAAACAACTCCTGGGCTATCTCCCTAACCTCATCAGAAGTTCTGGCAATTCTAACTCCCCCTGCCTTTCCTCTACCGCCTGTGAGAACCTGTGCTTTCAAAACAACAGGGAGACCCAGCTCCATAGAGACCATCCATGCATCATCTGGGAAGTAGGTTACCCTACCCTCCGGCACCGGAATGCCGTAATTAGCCAAAACCTCCTTGGCTTGATACTCATGAAGTTTCATCAACTACCTCCAATTACAAAATAAATCTTTAAAATTTACCATAACTACCAAATGTTAATTAAATCAATTGATGGCCCATTAGTCAAATTATTTTTTTGTTGAATCAATTTTTCCTTCTTCGATGATTTTCATTATCTTCTTTCTATAATCCACTATATCCTTTCTCAAAGAAGCAAGCCTTGCTATCTTTTCATCAATCTTCTCAATGTGGTTATCCAATATCTCAATGAGTTTAGGCATGATGTTTAACGGCTGTTTATGTTGGTTGTAAATATCTGCAAGTTCCAACATCTCTTTAAGAGTAAGACCAAGATCTTTAAGTTTCAGTATGAACTTTATCCTTCTAATATCTTCCTGCGAGTACAATCTAATCCCCTTTTCTATCCTCAACGGCGGATCCAACAAACCTAACTCTTCGTAATACCTGATGGTTCTTGGTGTTATACCTAACTTCTTGGAAACTTCCCCTATCTGGAAATACTCTTTGTTATCAATCTCCGTCATGGCATCACTCTCACACTTACGTAAATTTTTGCTAACGCGAATATATTAAATAAAGCAAGTGAAGTCAAGAAAAAAATCACCTTCTTTTTTTACTTGACATTTACGTAAACATCTTTTATATTGGGCCTAAGAAGTAAAATCTTTAAGAGGGGGTTAAAAATGAACGTTTTGGTGTGCGTAAAGCAGGTTCCAGACATGGAATCCAAATTCACCGTAAGTAGTGATGGTCTGTGGTACGACCAGTCTGATCTTACCTATAAGATTAACGAATACGACGAGTACGCCGTCGAAGAGGCCGTAAGGCTTAAGGAAAAGTTGGGAGACGTAACAATAACTGTTTTATCCATTGGTCCAGATAGGGTTAAAGAGGCTATTAGAAAAGCTCTGGCTTTGGGCGCAGACAAGGGTGCACATATTAAGGATGATGAAGCACACCTAAAGGATCCATTCCAGATAGCTACAATCATCGCAAATTATGCTAAAGACAAGAACTTCGACATTATATTCACGGGTATGCAGTCAGAGGATAGGGGATCTGCACAGGTTGGAGCATTGGTAGCAGAGATGCTCGGTATGAATTGCGTTACGACGATTGTGGACTTTGAGTACGCTGATGGAAAGGTAAATGTAAAAAGGGAGCTTGAAGGTGGAATTAAGGCCAAAGTAACGGCAAAATTACCCGTCGTTTTGACCTGCCAATTGGGTCTCAACACAGTTAGGTATCCAACCTTGCCAAACATCATGAAAGCAAAGAGAAAAGAGCTGAAAGAGTTTGATGTATCTGAGTTCCTAAACGTTGATCCAAAGGTAATAACACTCAAGGCATTCGTTCCAGAGAAGAAGAAAGGCGGCATTGTACTTGAAGGTGCTCCAGATGAGATTGCAGACAAGCTCATCAATATACTTAAAGAAAAAGCAATTATTTAAGGAGGTTAGAAATGAAGCTGTTGCTTGTTGGTGAATATAAAAATGGAAATATTGATGATTCCTTCTATGAGTTAGTGGCTTTCGCAGGAAAATTGGGTGCAGAGGCAGTTGCATTTTTCGTTGCACCTACGGATATCAAACCTGAGTTCAATGGAAAAGTATATGTTGCAGATGTGGAGAAGGCAAAAGAGTACAATCCAAAAGTGCACAGGGACTTAATACTTAAGGTTGCCGAGAAAGAAAACCCAGACTACATCGTTTTGAGTCACTCTTCCTACGGTTGGGATTTGGCACCAAGAATAGCGTATAAATGGGATGCAGGTCAGATTTCCGAAATTGTAGATGTAGATAACGACGGATTTGTTGTTCCGTTCTGCAATGCAAAGTTAAGAAGACTGCTAAAGCCTAACACTGGTAAAGCCGTTCTTACACTACAAAGTGGTGCATTTGCACCTGCAAAAGAAGGTAGTGCTTCGGTTGAAACTATAGACGTCGACGTTGCAGATGAGGGATTAGAGTTCACAGGATTTGAAGTTGTAGAAAAAGGTGGAGTTGATCTAACAAAAGCTGAGATAATAGTCAGTGCTGGCAGAGGAGTTGGAAAGAAAGAGAATATAGAGATCGTAGAGAAATTGGCGAAGGTATTGGGCGCCGAATTGGGTGCAAGCAGACCGGTGGTCGATGCTGGATGGTTACCGCAAGAAAGACAGGTCGGAACAACAGGTCAGACAGTTGCTCCAAAACTCTACGTGGCATGTGGTATCTCCGGTGCAATCCAACACTTGGCAGGAATGAAGAAATCCAATTTCATAGTTGCTATAAACAAAGACAAAGATGCTCCGATCTCAGAGGTAGCTGACGTTTTCGTAGTTGCCGATCTCTTAGAGTTTGTACCTGTCTTAACAGAGAAACTATCTTCTTGATTATTAAATAATTTTGGGTTAGTCTTTAATTAAAGACTAACCCATTTTTTTATGGGTTTACAGGAGGTTAATATGCGTGACGTTTACGTCGTCGAGGGATTAAGAACACCCTTTGGTAGCTTTGGAGGAGCGTTGAAGGACATTGAAGCACCTGTTTTGGCAAGTGAAGTTATAAAGGAAATGTTGAAAAGAACTCAACTTAAGGGCGATGATTTTGATGAAATCATTATGGGGGAGGTGTTATCGGCAGGCGTAGGACAAGCACCGGCAAGGCAAGCTGCAATATATGCAGGTCTACCGTATAAAGTCCATGCCATGACGATTAACAAGGTGTGCGGCAGTGGACTTAAAGCCATTATGTTAGGTGCTCAGTCCATAATGGTCGGGGATTCAGATCTGGTCATAGCAGGCGGTGCAGAAAATATGTCCAAGGGTCCTTACTACTTAAAGAATGCACGTTTCGGTTACAGAATGGGAAACGGCGAAGTAATCGACGGCATGGTCTACGATGGATTGTGGGATCCCTACAGCAACATGCACATGGGCGTTATAGCAGAAAACATCGCAAAAAAACATAACATATCACGTGAGGAACAGGACGAATACGCTATTATGTCTTACAAAAGGGCTCAAAAGGCTACAGAAGATGGCATACTTAAAGAAGAAATTGTACCGATCACCATTAAAACAAAGAAAGGCGAAATAGTCGTAGACAAGGACGAAGATCCATACAAGGTTGTGTGGGACAAGATTCCTACCCTTAGGCCTGCCTTTGTTAAAGACGGAACGGTAACAGCTGCCAACTCATCCACAATATCTGACGGTGCTGCACTGTGCATATTGGCAAGCGAGGATGCAATAAAAAAATACAACCTAAAGCCATTGGCAAGACTCGTGGCATACTCTACAAACAGCTTGGCACCCGAACTATTCCCCGAAGCCCCGGTGGGAGCAATAGAAAAGTGTGTTCACAGGGCTGGATTGAAGTTAGAGGATATTGATCTTTTCGAGATAAATGAGGCGTTTGCGGTCGTTGTGTTGGTTGCAATCAAGCAGTTAGGTTTAGACATTGGAAAGGTCAATGTAAACGGCGGCGCTGTTTCCATTGGACATCCAATCGGGGCAAGCGGTGGGAGATTGGCAGCTACGTTGATAAAACAGATGAAAAGACAAAATGCAAAATACGGCCTTGCTACGCTGTGTATAGGCGGTGGTGAAGCTGTTGCAGCCATTTTTGAAAATGTTTAAGGAGGCAAAAAGATGATTAAAACGGTAGGTGTTGTTGGCGCAGGCCAGATGGGTAACGGTATATCCCACGTCTTCGCATTGCACAACTACAAGGTCATAATGTACGACATATCCGATGCACAATTGGACAAAGCACTAAAAACCATTGAAAAGAACTTGGGTAGGCAGCTAAAAAGCGGCGTAATAAAGGAAGAGCAAATTAAACAAACGTTAGACAATATCAAACCCACAACAGATCTAAACGATTTAGCCGATGTGGACTTTTGCGTAGAGGCTGCACCAGAGAACGAGGAGATCAAGAAGGATCTATTTAAAAAATTGGATGAGATTGTAAAAAAAGACACAATCCTCGCTTCCAACACATCCTCCATCTCCATAACAATGCTCTCTGCTCAGACAAACAGACCCGACAAGGTTATCGGTATGCACTTTATGAATCCCGTTCCTGTAATGAAATTGGTAGAGGTAATCAGGGGTCTTGCTACAAGCGAGGAGACGTACAACACTGTCTTAGAACTTGCAAGGTCTTTGGAAAAAGATCCGGCTTTGGCGAAAGACTACCCTGGATTTATAGTAAACAGGATACTTATTCCAATGATCAACGAAGCAATATGCGTACTTTATGAAGGCATTGCCACAAAAGAGGATATCGATAAAGGTATGAAACTTGGCACAAACCAACCAATGGGTCCTTTAGTACTGGCAGATTTCATTGGCTTGGATACAGTTTTAGCCATTCAAAACGTCTTGTATGAGGGATTTAAAGATCCAAAATTCAGACCTTGCCCCCTGCTTGTAAAAATGGTTGAGGCTGGGAGATTGGGAAGGAAAGTAGGAAAAGGATTTTATGATTATACCTAAGGGGGATAGAAATGGGTAAGGTAATTTTAGAGGTAAAAGATGGCATTGGATACCTCACGATAAACAGACCTGATAAGTTAAACGCTCTGAATAATGAGGTTCTTTCGGAATTAAACACAATCATAGATGATATAAATAAAAACAGCGAAATCAGGGTTGTAATAGTTACAGGAAGCGGAGAGAAAGCGTTTGTAGCTGGGGCAGATATTGCGTTCATGAAGGACTTAACACCCAAAGAGGCAGTTGACTTTGCAAGACTGGGTCAAGAGATCTTTTTCAAAATGGAGCAATCAGAAAAACCATTTATTGCCTGTGTCAACGGCTATGCCTTGGGTGGGGGATTTGAGCTGGCCTTGGCTTGCGATTTCATCTATGCAACAGAAAACGCAAAACTCGGCTTCCCGGAAACGGGCTTAGCTATAATACCTGGCTTCGGAGGAACGCAGAATCTATCGAGACTTGTGGGTAAGAACATTGCTAAGGAGTTGATCTTCACGGCAAAGATGATAACGGCAAGTGAAGCTAAAGAGTTGAGGATCGTATCGCAAGTTTTCAAAACAAAAGACGAAATGATTAAATTCGCTGAAGATGTGGCAAAGCAAATCATGAAAAACGGACCAATAGCTGTGGGGTTGGCAAAGAGGGCAATTGCAGACGGTTTTGACCTAACAAAAGAGGATGGGCTGAAATACGAAGCGAGTTTATTTGGTGTGGCTTTTTCTACAAATGACGCAAAGGAAGGGCTTACAGCTTTCTTGGAAAAGAGAAAACCAGAGTATAAAAATAGCTAAAAGGAGTAGCTTATGGATTTTAGGTTAACAGAAGAAGAAAAAATGGTGCAGGATACGGCAAGGAGCTTTGCCCAAAACGAGTTAAAGCCCATTGCAGCAGAAATAGACAAAAATCACAAAATTCCAGACGAAATCATAAAGAAATTGGGGGAGTTGGGGTTTTTCGGAACGTACATTCCTGAAGAATACGGTGGCGCAGGTTTGAGCTTTCTATCTTACATTATAGTCGTTGAAGAGATATCCAAGGTATGTGCATCAACGGGTGTTTTAATTTCTGCCCACACATCTTTGGCTTGCAACCCGATTTTGGAGTTTGGAACAGAGGAACAAAAACAAAAGTACCTAATACCTCTTGCAAAAGGCGAGAAAATAGGTTGTATTCTCTTAACCGAGCCAGAAGCAGGAAGCGACGCTGCCAATGTGTCAACCACCGTTAAGAAAGAAGGCGATTATTACATTGCAAATGGAAACAAGATATTTGTTACCAACGGCGGATACAGGGATATAGGAATTTTGATTGCAACACATGACAAATCTTTAAGACACAAAGGTATAGACGCATTTATCCTTGACCTTAAGTCCGAAGGCGTAGAAGTCTTGAGGCACGAAGAAAAGATGGGTATTAGAGGAACGTATACAACGGCATTTGCCTTAGACAATGTAAAGGTGCCTAAAGAGAACCTGTTAGGCAAAGAGGGTGAAGGTTTCAAGATCGCTATGGATTTGCTTGATGGCGGTAGAATAGGCATTGCAGCCCAAGCTTTGGGTATAGCCGAAGGTGCGTTTGAGAAGGCTTTGGAGTATTCAAAGGAAAGGAAACAGTTTGGCAAACCGATCAGCGCTTTCCAGGCTATACAATTTAAGCTTGCGGATATGGCCATGAGGATAGAGGCAGCCAAATTGTTGGTTTACGAATCAGCATGGATAAAGGATAACCTAAAGAAGGGACTTGCAAGTTACACAGACCTAATCATCAAATCGTCCATGGCTAAGGCTTATGCTTCCGAAACTGCCACATATGTTACAAAAGAGGCCCTACAGATATTTGGTGGTTATGGATACATTACAGAATACGAAATGGAAAGGTATTATAGGGACGCAAAGATCACGGAAATCTATGAAGGTACTAACGAGGTTCAAAGGATAGTAATATCAAAGAACCTACTAAAGTAACCTTGCAAGGGGCTTATGCCCCTTCTTGCCTTTTCAATCCAACAAAAAGAGGTGATGGGAGATGGACGTAATAGAGAGGCTTGTCCTTGCGATACTTATAATAGCAAGCTTTGGCTACTTCTTCTGGCGTGTGTACTACCTGTATAGTTTACTCAAATTTGCTCAGCCAGAAGATAGGTTCGATAATCCCGGCAAAAGGATAGCAAACGCAATCAAATATGGATTACTACAGCTGTGCCATTTCAAAGTTAACGACGTAGATATAAATTATGCAGGCGTTATGCATGCTATGCTCTTCTTTGGTTTTGTTGTCTTGCTACTTGGTGAGATAGAACTGTTATTAAAGGGATTGTTTCCCGGTTTCAGTTACGAATTTTTGGGCAAAACCATCTACAACATCTATCTATTCTCACAGGACTTCTTTGTTTTGGTCGTATTAATCGCTATGGTTATGGCCTTTGCAAGAAGACTCATCTGGCACCCGAAGAAACTTACATACCACTTCAGTGCCTATTTAATACTATCGTTCATCACAATCCTCATGCTAACACTTTTGTATATGTCTGCTTCTGATATGGCAAGGGTTGGTGTCTATAATCCGTATCAGCCGTTCTCAGGCTTCGTCTACAAAGCGCTCCACATAAAATACTCACCCGTTGGTTATCAAATAGCCTACTGGATTCACGTAATCGTACTATTGACCTTCTTGGATTTCATACCAAACTCAAAGCATTTGCATCTGATAGCAGGAATCCCAAACAACTACTTTGCAAATCTCGGCCCGTCCATGGACTTAAGAGAGCTTGACTTTGAAGATGAAGAGGCAGAGAGTTTTGGTGTAAAGAACGTTAATGAACTCACGTGGAAGGAAATCCACGACGGTTATGCATGTACGGAATGTGGAAGATGTGCCCATGTATGCCCTGCGGCAAATACGGGTAAAATTCTTGTTCCAAGAGAAATCGTACTCACCATAAAAGAGAACCTTTTTGAAAACGTAGAAAACCTAAAGGAGAACAAAGAACTAATACCCTTAACCACAGAAGAATTCGACAAAGAACCACCGAAAGACACATACCTTGAATACGGTGTTCAAATACCAGAGAAGGCATTGTGGCAGTGTACAACATGCGGAGCTTGCCAAGCCGTTTGTCCAGTAAGCAACGAGCATATCAGATCAATGGTTGACCTAAAGAGATACCTCGTTTTAACAGAGGCTAAATTCCCAGAAAAGCTCATGGAAGCATTCAACAACATGGAGGTTAACGGTAACCCATGGGGTATGAGCCCAAGCTATAGAATGGATTGGGCCAAGGGTTTGGATGTTAAAACTGTGGACGAAGAAAAAGATATAGAAGTTCTTTATTTTGTTGGATGTGCCGGTGCTTTTGATGACAGAGGCAAGAAAATCTCCCAGAGCTTCGTAAGGGTTTTGCAAAAGGCGGGTGTAAAGTTTGCTGTCCTGGGCAAAAAGGAGAAATGCTGCGGTGATAATGCAAGGAGACTCGGAAACGAGTATCTATTCTACAACCTTGCCATGGAGAATATCGAATTGTTTAGGCAATACAACATCAAAAAAATCGTAACAACATGTCCACATGGTTATTACACGCTTAAAAACGAATATCCAAAATTGGGTGGGGACTTCTTCGAGGTTTTGCATCACACAGAATTTATAAAACAGTTGATCGATGAAGGTAGATTAAAAATTCAGCATAAGATTCACGAAACGGCGACGTTCCATGATTCCTGTTATCTGGGTAGGCACTCGGGTATTTACGAACAGCCAAGGGAGATCCTCAAAGCCCTGGGTATGGAACTTAAAGAGATGAAACGCAACAGAAACTACAGCTTTTGCTGCGGCGCTGGTGGCGGAATGATGTGGATGGAAGAAGAAGGAGAAAGGATGAACAGAGTTAGAACACAGCAGGCCGCAGAGACACAAGCAAAGGATATTGTCACAGCCTGTCCATTCTGCATGATAATGCTTGACGATGGCGTAAAGGATCTTTCTCTTGAGGATAAAAACGAGGTCATCGATATCGTGCAATTGGTAGAGAAGGCTCTTGGATAAGCTATCCCTTCTTCCTTAAATTAAGGGGCTCTAAGCCCCTTTTTTTATTTATCAATCAAAGCACAATTTTTCTCAACAACGCTTTTAGCTTCATTTATAATTCTTTGAACAACCTCTTCAACTGTTGGTATATCATTTATCAATCCAATAACCTCACCACAGGCAATCAAAGCTTGTTCAGGTTCACCTTTCATTATATATTCAAAACTCCTCCTTCCACTCAACAGGGGTGCAAGTTCTTCCAATGTAGCCCCCTTTTTCTCCATATCTGCAATTTTCTCAGTAAGTTCACTTCTCCATGCTCTCATGGTGTTTCTCAAACTTCTTTCGATCAATATAGTGTCTGTTTCCTTTGCTTTAAGTAACACTTCCTTAACCTTATCGTGAATAGGCGCCTCTTTAGTCATCATAAAGCGCGTTCCCATGTTTACCGCTACAGCGCCTAAAGATAGAGCAGCAACAAGACCCCTTCCGTCTCCAAAACCGCCAGAGGCAACAACAGGAATATCCAGTTCGTCAGCTGCCCTCGGCACCAAGATCAAAGAGGTTACGTCATCTTCTCCAGGATGACCTGCACACTCAAATCCATCTATACTTACATAATCACAACCAATTTCCTGGGCTTTCTTTGCATGCCTTATCGAAGTACATTTGTGAATAACTTTAATACCAGCACCCTTTAACTTATCCATGTACTTTTCCGGATTTCTCCCTGCAGTCTCAACAATTTTAACACCCGTTTGAACAACCACATCCACATAAGCATCGTAATCAACAGGTTTTAATGTCGGCAAAAACGTAAGATTAACACCAAATGGCTTATCTGTAAGTGCCTTGGTACCTTCTATCTCTTGTGCCAGTTCATCAGGCGTTGGAAATGTAAGGGCCGACAGTATACCCAATGCCCCAGCATTAGAAACGGCCGCAACAAGCTCCTTTTTTGATACCCACATCATACCGCCCTGTACAATTGGATACGTCACACCAAAATCCTCGGTAAATCTCGTCTCAAACATCTCTACCTCCTTACGTTTTCGTTAATGTAACAATTATAACTTAAACACGACTAAACTTCAACAAATTAAGGGCGGGCGCTTGGCCCGCTTATATGGGTAAGCAAAAGGGGGCATGTTTAAATCCAGCTACCTTTGAGAAGGCAAGTAGCAAAGCTTAAAATTTTTAACCCCAAAAAAGTACTAGGTTAATATACAAAATTTACTTTAACTTTTCAACCCTTTTTAATCACACCCAAACATTTAAGCACAAAAACAGCTTATTTACTGTGAGAAGCCCAATTATTTATTTAAATACTTGACATTTACGTAAAATGATGATAGAAAGTAAGTACAAGGAAACACAGGGGGGTAGGAAATGAAATGGCAGTACAGTTCTTTACCAGATATGCTCAGACAAAGCGCAAAGAAATATAAAGACAGGGTAGCTATTTCATACAAAAAAAACGGTCAAATAGTGGATATCACATACGAGAAGTTTTATGAGCTTACGTTAATGGTCGCAAGGGGACTAAAAAAATTAGGTGTGAAAAAGGGGGATAAGGTAGCAATCCTCTCAGAAACCCGTCCCATGTGGTCGTTAGCTGATTTTGGTATAATGAACCTTGGTGCTTGGGTAATACCCATTTATCACACAAACACCCCAGAACAGGTCTCCTACATTCTAAACCATTCACAGGCAAAGATTGTAATAGTTTCGGATAGGTCACAATATTTTAAAATACTTCAAATAAGGGATGAAGTGCCATCTGTGGAAATAGTGGTTGCGCACGACAGGTTTTTGCCGGACAAAAAATTACCCGTATTAACATTCTACCAGTTAACGGAAATGTCCGTGCCTTTAGAAGAAAAGGAGAGACAGGAAATAGAAAAAAGCATAGACGATATTGATATAGAAGACACGTTCACAATTATCTACACATCAGGAACAACCGGAGTACCTAAGGGTGTGGAATTGTGTCACAGAAACATAATCTCAAACATTTATTACATAAATAAAAAAGCAGAAGGCCTGGTTGATGAAAATGATGTATTTCTATCTTTTCTGCCATATAGTCATATCTTAGGAAGAGCCGACAGTCATTACTTACCCATAGCTCATGGGTCAAAGATAGCATATGCAGAAAGTATAGAAAAGATAGCCGACAATATCCTGGATTTCAAACCTACAATAATAGTAACGGTTCCAAGATTGTTAGAAAAGATATATTCAAGGATATTTGACGCCGTACACAACGCAAGTGACTTCAAGAAAAACCTCTTCCACAAAGCCATACAAACAGGCCAAGAATACATAGAAACAGTCTATGTAAAAAAGGAAAAACCTTCAGCCTCGTTGAGTTTTAAATACAAGCTATTCGACAATCTGGTTTTTTCAAAGTTAAGGGAAAAGTTGGGATTAACAAACTTTAAAACATTCGTATCAGGTGGTGCTCCGCTCAATCAAGATATAAACAAGTTCTTCTGGTCAATAGGCCTACCTGTTTTAGAGGGTTATGGATTAACAGAAACGTCACCTGTGTTGTGTGTGAATACGTTTGACAAGCTAAAGTTCGGATCTGTGGGTACTTTGCTTGAGGAAACAAAACTAAAGATAGCCGAGGATGGAGAACTTCTGTTTAAAGGGCCACAAGTTATGAAAGGCTACTACAAAGACGAAGAGAAAACAAAAGAAGCCTTTGATGAAGAAGGTTATTTTAGAACCGGAGATATAGGAAAACAGGACGAAGATGGTTTCATATTCATAACGGATAGAAAGAAGGAACTAATTGTAACTGCCGGTGGCAAAAACATAGCACCTGCACCCATTGAGAACCTGCTCAAAAATACAAAGTACATATCCAATGCATTTGTTTATGGCGATAAAAAACCATACCTTGTTGCTGTCCTGACAATGAACATAGAAAGGGTTTTAGAGTATGCAAAAGAGCACAATCTCAAATACTTTGACGTGTCCGATTTAGCCAAAAATGAGAAAATCATAGAGCTATTCAAAAAGGAAGTGGAAAAGGTAAACAAACAGCTTGCAAGGTATGAAACCATAAAGAAATTTGTGATTGTACCGCAAGATTTCTCAATAGAAGGTGGAGAATTAACGCCTACGTTAAAGCTTAAAAGAAGGGTAATTTATAAAAAATACGCAGATAAAATAGAGTGTTTGTACAACGAAGATGGATCATGTTACACGTGTAGTCAATGAGACAGAAAATAAAATTAGGAGGTTCGTGTATGAGGGAAATTAACAAAGTGGCGGTCTTGGGCGCCGGCGTTATGGGATCAACAATTGCAGCACATTTGGCAAACGCTGGCATCGAAGTACTTCTACTCGATCTACCAAGTGAAGATGACCCAAACAAGATTGCTAAGAAGGGTCTGGAAGCGGCTATTAAGGCAAAACCAGCGGCTTTCTACTTAAAAGACTACGCTTCTTTTATCACAGTAGGAAACTTCAGGGATGACATGCCAAAGATCAAAGATTGCGACTGGGTTATAGAGGTTGTTGTCGAAAACATGGACATAAAGAAAAAGCTATTGGATCAAGTGGTGCCACATCTAAACCCTAAAAGCGTACTATCGTCGAACACCAGTGGATTGTCCATTAACGAAATGGCAGATCATGTGCCAGAAGAATTCAGAAAGAACTTTTTAATTACTCATTTCTTTAACCCACCAAGATACATGAGGCTCGTTGAAATAGTGCCATCTAAATACACAGATCCACAGGTTGTTAAAGATATGGCGGAGTTCATTGCCCATAGGTTGGGTAAGGGTATAGTCTACGGAAAAGATACACCCAACTTCGTAGCAAACAGGATTGGCGTCTACTCCATGCTCAACGGCATGAAGTACATGATGGAAATGGGCTTGACAATAGAGGAAGTTGACAAGATTGTGGGTCCCGCTACGGCAAGGGCTGGCTCTGCTGCATTTAAAACAGGTGATTTGGTGGGTATAGATACACTTGTCCATGTTGCAGAGAATACGTACGAGCTGTTAAAAGATGACGATGAGAGAGACATTTTCAAGGTTCCAGAGTTTATCAAAAAGATGGTTGAACAAGGTTTATTGGGTAACAAAGCCAAACAGGGATTCTACAAGAAAGAAAAAACACCAGAGGGGACCAAGAAGTACTATTTCGATTACAATAAGCTGGAATACGTTCCTCTTCAAAAACCAAAATTTGCATCCATTGAAGCAGCCAAACAGATAGATGATCCGAAAAAGCGATTAAAAGCTGTGATAACAGCAAAGGATAAGGCTGCCGAATTTGCATGGAAGAATACAAGAGACACCATCATATACTCGATAAAGAGGATCCCAGAAATTGCTGATGACGTTGTTAACATAGACAATGCAATGAAATGGGGTTTTGGCTGGGAGTTAGGCCCATTTGAAATGCTGGATGCAATCGGTGTTAAATACTTTGTTGAAAGGTGCGAGAAGGAAGGCGTAAACGTTCCTGAGGTGATAAAGGGCATAGACTACATCTACAAGTTAGAGAATGGCAAAAAATACTACTACGATCTTTTGGATAAAACATACAAGCAGATTGAATATCCAAAGACATACACAAGCATTGAACTTCTTAAATCGGAAAATAGGGTCGTTGAGAGCAACTCTGGAGCAGATATTATTGACCTCGGAGATGGTGTATTCTTAGTAGAATTCCACACAAAGATGAATGCAATTGGCGCAGAAATCATAACAATGCTCAATAAGGCAATAAAGAGGGCCGAAAAGGAAGGCGTAGGTGTAGTAATTGCAAATGAGGGCAAAAAGGCATTCTCCGCTGGTGCAAATTTAATGTTTATAGCAAGCCTCATTGCAGAAGGTGACTTCGATATGTTAGCTGAGGCAGTTAGAACCTTCCAAAAAGCAACTATGACCATTAAGTACTCAAAAGTGCCCGTTGTAGCGGCTCCACATGCATTGACTTTGGGTGGAGGTTGTGAGATCTGTTTACATGCTGATGCCGTTTGTGCCCATGCAGAGACATATATGGGTCTTGTTGAAGTTGGCGTAGGCCTGATTCCTGGTGGCGGTGGTACAAAAGAGGTGGCATTAAGGGCTATAGAGTTAGCCGAAAACAACGGCATAGATGTAGCTCCTCTAATCTTCAAAGGATTCCAAAACATAGGCATGGCTAAAGTTTCAACGAGTGCAGATGAATTATTCAAGATGGGCTATCTAAGGAATGGAGACTCCGTAACTATGAACATAGACAACCTAATTCACGACGCAAAGCAAAAGGTTCTTGCACTTGCAACCAACTACAGACCAAGAAAACCAAGAGAAAACATTCCTGCACCTGGTAGGGATGTTGCAGCGAGCATAAAATCCCAGTTGTGGAACATGAGGTTGGGCAATCAGATAACAGAGTATGAGGAGTACTTAGGCGGATTAATTGCCAACGTAATGTGCGGTGGTGATGTATTACCAGGAACGCTAATAACAGAAGAGTATATGCTTGACCTTGAAAGGGAAGCATTCCTAAAGGCTTGTGGAAACAAGAAAACAATTGAAAGAATTCAACACATGCTAAAAACCGGTAAACCATTAAGGAATTAAAAGGAGGTAAAATAAATGAGAGCAGCATACATTTTGGCAGCTTATAGAACGCCAGGCTGCAAAGCAAAGAAGGGTAAATTTAAGAACACAAGACCCGATTATTTGGCAGCCGTGGCAATTAAGGGCTTAATTGAAAGAACAGGGGTGGAGATCAACGATATAGAAGATGTTATCATGGGTTGCGCATTTCCTGAAGCCGAACAGGGAATGAACGTGGCAAGGATTGCATGTCACATAGCTGGATTGCCAGCAGAGATACCGGCGATGACAGTCAACAGATTCTGCTCTTCGGGTTTACAGTCCATTGCTATAGCTGCTGAGCGTGTTATGGCAGGTTTTGCAGACTGCATTATAGCTGGTGGAACGGAAAGCATGACAATGGTTCCAATGGGCGGCAACAAATTCTCTGCAAATCCAGAACTCGTTAATGAGTGGCCAGAGGCTTATGCATCAATGGGAATTACAGCAGAGTTGGTCGCCGAAAAATTCAACATAACAAGGGAAGAGCAGGATGAGTTCGGATACAAGAGCCACATGAAAGCTGCAAAAGCCATTGAAGAGGGAAAATTCAAGGATGAAATCATACCTGTCGAAATCGAACATACAAGGCTTGTAGATGGAAAGGTTGTAAAAGAAAAAGAGATCGTGGACATAGACGATGGTGTAAGACCAGATACAACACTTGAGGCATTGGCAAAGCTAAAACCAGCTTTCAGGATCGGTGGAACTGTAACAGCAGGTAATGCATCACAAATGACAGACGGCGCTGCAGCGGCATTGGTTGTATCTGAGGATTTCTTAAAGAAAATCGGCAAAGAACCAATGGCAAGGTTTGTAGGTTTTGCCGTTAAAGGCGTACCACCTGAGATTATGGGTATAGGACCATCTGTGGCCATACCAGAAGTGCTAAAGAAAACAGGATTAACGCTAAATGACATCGGTTTAATAGAGCTCAATGAGGCATTTGCATCTCAGTCTATATACTGCATTAGAAAATTGGATCTGGATGAATCGATCGTAAATGTAAATGGTGGTGCAATAGCCTTAGGTCACCCATTGGGTTGCACAGGTGCAAAACTTACTGCAACACTGCTCCACGAGATGAAACGCAGGGGTAACGTGAGGTATGGTATTGTGTCTATGTGTATTGGCGGTGGAATGGGCGCAGCCGCTGTATTTGAAAGAACCTAATTTTTAAATAAAAACAGGAGGAGTTTAAATGAAAGGTGGAGAGTTTATAATTAAGGACATCGAGGGTAAAGACATAGCAATCCCTGAGGAAATGAACGAAGAACAAAGGCAAATGGCCGAAATGGTCGAACAGTTTGTAATGAACGAAATCATCCCAAATATACCAGAGATAGACAAACACAACTTGGATCTACTCAAGGAAAAATTAAAACAAGCTGCTGAATTGGGGCTTTTGGGTGTTTACGCACCTGAGGAGTACGGTGGTGTTGATTTAGACACGAAAACCGTCGTTGCTGTTGCAGACAAGATGGGTGGTGCTGGTTCCTTTGCTGTGGCATTTGCAGCACATATCGGCATTGGAAGTCTACCTCTGATCTACTATGGGACAAAGGAACAGAAAGATAAGTATTTGGAAAAGTTGGCAACTGGTGAATGGATTGCGGCATACTGTTTAACGGAGCCTGACGCCGGAAGCGACGCCATGAGCATATCCACAAATGCAACACCAACAGAAGATGGTAAATATTACGTGTTAAACGGTTCAAAGATATTTATTACAAATGGAGCCATAGCTGATCTCTACACAGTATTTGCCAAGATCAATAAAACAGATTACGCAGCATTTCTTGTGGAGAGAAACTTTGAAGGTGTAGAAATCGGTAGAGAAGAGGAAAAAATGGGCATCAGAGGATCTTCAACAACGCCGGTAATGTTTGACAACGTGAAAGTACCTGCTGAAAATCTGCTCGGAACACCTGGAAAGGGCTACAAAATTGCTTTCAGTGTTTTGGATGAGGGCAGATTTTTACTCTCCGTTGCTGCAATCGGTGGTGCAAAGTATGCTCTAAGGGATGCAATCCAATATGCAAACCAAAGAAAACAGTTCAAGATTCCTATCTCCCAATTCGGAGCAATAAAAGAGAAATTTGCAAACATGATAACAAAAATCTACATGGGCGAGTCGTTGAACTATAGGCTTGCAGACCTGTATGACCAGGAAATAGAGAAGCTGGATCCAAACGATCCTGAATACTACGTAAAAAGACAAAAGGCTATGGAGGAGTTTGGAACGGAGTGTTCAATCTCCAAGGTCTTTGGCAGCGAAGCCTTAGACTACGTTGTTGACGAGGTCGTTCAAATATACGGTGGATACGGATTTACATGCGATTATCCGGCAGAGAGATACTATAGAGACGCAAGGATCAATAGGATCTTCGAAGGAACAAATGAGATCAACAGATATCTCATACCTGGATTAATGCTTAAAAAATCACTGAAAGGAGAACTACCTCTCCAACAGGCCGCTATGCAGGCATTCGAGAAACTAATTACACCATCTTTTGAGGAATTGGATGAATCTGTAAAATTTGCAAAAGAGAAAAAGCTGATTTCTGACCTTAAGACCCTGTTCCTTGCATTGAGCGGCATGGCTGTTCAAAAATACATGGACAAGATCAAACAGGAGGAAGAGGTTCTATTCTCCTTGGCTGACATAGCCATGTACATATTCGCATTGGAGAGTGCTGTTTTAAGAGCCGAAAAGGCACAAAGTATGGTAAGTGAGAAAAAGGCTCCACTTTACGACGCAGTAGTTGTCACATCGGCATTCGAAGCGGCGACAAAGATTGAGGAAGCGGCAAAGAAATGCGCATACTACGTCGGTGGCGATGCCTTGCAGTCCATACTTAGCGGCATAAGAAGATTTACGCGCTACGATGCTTACGGCTTGCTTGACGCTAAGAGAAAATTGGCCGATGCATTAATAGAGCAGGAAAAGTACATCTTCTAAGGTGTAAGCCGAGAGGCCTTTTGGCCTCTCTTTTACCATGAAATACTCAAGGCATACGTTAAACACACCATATCCAGTTGGACCGGTTCATTTGTACATATTTGAAGTTGAAGACTATATTGTAATGTTCGACACAGGGCCATTTACCATAGCGGCTCTGAACTATGTCAAAGAAAAGATAGACCTAAATAGGCTCAGGTACGTTTTTATAACCCACTGTCATGCAGATCACTACGGCCTTGAAAACTTCCTGGCACAAAACACAAAAGCAACTATTTTTCTACCTTATATGGACCATTTAAAATTTACAAACATCAACAAGAGAATAGCTGTATCAAGAAGGTTGCTTGAAAGATACGGTTTTGGTAGGGAACTCATTAAAGACATGGAAATCATGCTCTATAACTTTATACACAGCATCCCGCTACCAACCAATTACAAAATCTTGGAAGAATCATCGTGGGATGCTCCTGTTGAATACATACTCTGCCCCGGACATTCAAAATCCGATGCCGTGTACTTAATTGGCGATTACGCAATTACTGGGGACGTATTATTGAACGGTATCTATCAAACTCCTTTGTTTGATATAGACTTTAATACAATGGGCAGATTTAACAACTATGAAGCTTACTGTAATACAATCAAAAAAATGCCCATTTTGAAAAATTATACAATCCTACCCGGTCACAGAGAGCACACATCCATAGAAGAAATAGTCACTTTTTACGTTACTAAGACCATAGAAAGGGCAAGCAAAATTAAGCAGTACAAAGAACTCCCTGTTTATCAAATTTTAAAAACAATACTACCGCACGTTTTGGAAGATCCATTTACAACCTATATAAAAACCTCTGAAATCCTATTCTTTTTGGATTTTTTGAATAACCCCAACCTATTGATCTCAAGTTTAAAAGAGGCAGGCCTGCTCAACGAAAAGATAGAGCAAGCCATGAAAAGCATCATTTAAATTTGCGGCATCCTATCAAACCAAGGCTTGGCCTTCTCAAGCTGAGCAGCAAGCTTGAGCAGTGTTACCTCATCTCCAAATTTTGCCAAAAAGTGAACGCCAATAGGAAGATTGGTATCTTTTGTCATAAATAGAGGAACGCTCATAGCCGGTTGGCCCGTCTGGTTTGCAAGCTGAGTAAAAGGCATTCTTGAAAGCTGTCTATAGGCAAGTTTCTCAAAGTTTTTTATAACAAGCGACAATTTCTCTGCCTTCAAAGATTCAATCAAAGATACAACCTTTTTTTCAAATGCAGACGGTGTCAATTCTCCTATTTTGGCTGGCGGATAGGACATTGTTGGTGTCATGTAAAGGTCATACTTCTTGTGGAATTCACCCATAATTCGTGCAGCAGAATCCCAAACAAACTTTGCCCAACTCGCCTTCCAAATTGGTACAGCCTCACCTATCCTTGCAATAAGCCAGGTTGTATCCTCAACGTCTCCTCTTTTTACCCTTCTATTCAACAGCTTCTCCGCTCTCTTCAAAAAGAAATTCACCTCTCCAAACATGGCTACTATGTAACTTTGTGCCAACTCCTCAAAGTTGAGAGCTGGCTTTGCCTCTTCAACCACATGACCCAAATCCTCTAAAATCTCGGCGGTCTTTAGCACTGCCTTCTTACACGCAGGGTGCAATTTACCACCCAAAGGCATATCCACGCTAAAAGCTATTTTTAGTCTCCTTGGAGGAGTTTGAATGGCCTCGAAATACGAGTAGTTAGGCTCTTTTATTTCGTAAGGAGACCCAGCCTCAGCACCTTGTGTAACATCTAAAGCCAAAGCAGAATCCCTAACAGTTCTCGTTATAACATGTTGCACAACAAGGCCCATCCACACCTCTCCCTCTGTTGGACCGTTCGGCGTCCTGCCCCTCGACGGCTTCAATCCAAACAAACCACAACATGATGACGGTATTCTTATAGAACCGCCACCATCGTTTCCTGTGGCAAGTGGAACCAAGCCTGCTGCAACCGCTGCCGCTGAACCACCACTCGAACCTCCGGGTGTATGTTCCAAGTTCCAAGGATTCCTTGTAGGACCAAAATACTCGGGTTCTGTCACACCCATTAAGCCAAACTCAGGCACATTTGTCTTACCCATTATCACAAAACCTACGTTTTTTAACCTTTTCACATACTCAGAATCTATGTCAGGTACATAATCTTTGAATAACTTTGAACCCAATGTATAGCGAACACCCTTATAGAGTTGTAAAATATCCTTAAGCATTATTGGAACACCCTTGAAAGGCCCCTCAGGGAGCCCTTGTTCAATAGACCTTTTAGCTTCATCGTACATTTTCGTTATAACAGCATTAATCTTAGGATTCACCCTTTCCGTTCTCGTAATGGCCTCTTCCAAAACCTCCAAAGGTGAAATTTCTCCCTTCTTAATAAGATCTGCAAGACCAACACCATCGAACTGTGTGTATTCTTTAAAAGACATGGCGACCCTCCTTTTTAGATAAGTATAAAACAATTTTTTACGAATTGGCAACATAATTTAAAATAAAAACTGGCAGTGTAAAATTACTTGTGTCACCCTTTGAAGGGAGAGAGGTTATATGTTATAACCCCTCTTTGACAACTAACCCTTCAAAGGAGGAAAATCACATGTATGATCTGATTTTTACACAATTGAAGGAAGAATTCAAGTCAATGATTGAA
>WFQR01000009.1 GCA_015486955.1 Hippea sp.
CCTATTAAATCAACAACAAACCTATCAGGATTATTTAGCTTAAAAGCTTTACATTTCACGTCTCCGCTATAGTACACTTTGTAAATACCTTTGCTCGCTTCAAACTTGGTGACCGTCGCAGCCTTCACATCTATAGCAATCGCAATAATTATCATAAGTAAAATAAATACATGCAACTTCCTCATCTTCCCACCACCTATTTAGCTATTTTTAGAAAAACGGTTTTTTTCTTTTTACCCAAAGCCACTAAAAGTTTCACGCCATTATCGGTGATGTCATCCACATAAACACCATCCCTTAATTTTTGACCCTTAATAACAACAACGGGTATTCCTGATGGACCAACAATCAAAGCAGCCTTCAAAGATGGATTTTTATTGCTCGTAACAACCATCTTTACGGTTAAAGAAGATACAAGCATCTGTATTTCCCTTTGTATCTCTGAGTTCTTCTCTTTGGTTATCACAATTTCCTTCTTTTTCAACTCTTGCAACCTCACCAAATCCATAAATGGATCCCTTCCCAATGTAATGTGAAAGGCATACGCTAAATTTAGATTAGCAAATATCATACCTATTACAAAAAGCACCCTTTTCATTTCGCTTTACCCTTAAAATAATATGTTTCTGCTGAAAAATTCACATTGATCAACACTTTGTGTGAATTAACAATTTTTGGATTACTCAGCGAAAAGTCCTTAACCTTAAACAAACGCTTCATCTTCGCAACCCTTTCAAAAACACTACCACAATTCACATATGTGGCCCTCATGGATATATTTATGGGCTTCACGTAGTACAATTTGCTTTTTGCCAGATAGGCTTTACCAGGCCTAAAGGACAACAATTCAACATCCTGGCTTTTAATAATACCGTTTAGCTTTACCAAAAGTGTGGGTATTTCTTCCTTAAGTGGTAATTTTTTTGAGTATTGAGCAAACTCCTTTTGCGCATTCTTGTATTTTGCCATCAAAACAGGTAATTCTTCTTTGTACTTGTATAATCTTGAAATATCGTTTCTTAATCTTGTTATCTCAGCTGATGTATCGCTGTAATAAAAATAATACCACAGAAAAATTATAAGAACAAAAACAATTGCTGCCCCTACTATCACTTTCTTTGGACTTAATTCTTCCATAGCTCTAACCCTTCAAAGTAACTACTATTGAAAATGCATAAATATCAATTCCGTTCCTTGATGAGGCCTTTCTCAAACCACCACTTGAAAATCTCACTTTCTCAACATCCTTTAAAGCCTCAAGCCTCATCATATAGTCAGCTACAGCCTCAGCTGTAAAGCTCCTACCTTCAATATAAATCGTATTCCCTTTCTTAGACATACTAACAAGCCACAAACTTCCGCCCACAGATAACACATCGCCATTTTCTTTAATCATACCTTGCGGTATGGCATCAGCAACCTCTTCCAAAATTTTTGCCGCCCTACCCCTGCCCTTTTCAAGCGATTTAACGGCTTTAATCATGTTGTTTACTTCTCTAACTTTAATCCTCACCCTTTTAACCTGTCTTTCTATAGCACTAAGTCTATTTTTCTCTTTCTGAAGTTTGTCTACGGTCTTGTTCATCGAATACGTAGCATACATTAAGGCAACTATCTCTATTACAATCAAAGCAATGGAAAATGTAACATAGTTTGGTAGTTCCAATACAATCCTTTTTTTAGGTTCGCCTTTTGTTTTTCTTCCGCCTTCTCCGAGTAGGTTAATCTCAATCATGTTTTAAGCCCCTCAAAGATAATCCACACGCTACACTGTAAATGGAACTCTGTCCCAATGTCGTTTCCTCTAAATTATCAACGTTCTCTTTTGACGCAAAATCAAACGGATTGAATTGAACAACATCAGCCTTTAGATATTCCCTTATGTTTTCAATATTTAAATACTCATACAAAACACCCAAAACCCCAGTAAACACAATGTTATCCAAAGGTTCAGGAACATCCAATATATTGGAATTGTAGAATGTGATGGAATTTTGAATTTGTGCGTAGAGACTAAACAATTTATCATTAAAGAAAGCCAAAAGATTATCTTTTCTTTCATTATCCTCTTCCCTTAAAATACCCTCAACCTCACCCTCTTTTATAGAAAACACATCTTTGGCCTCTTGTAACATACCAGAGAAGTTAAAATCGATATAACGTGTAAACATGGGCAACTCGTTTTTTAAGAATATCAACTTCGTCGAAGCATAGCCCATATCGACTATAAGGTTATGTTTCTTTGCTTGATCACTATTTGCATACATAAAAGCATTAGCTGCTGCAAATGCATCCACATCTATGACGTTCAACTTCAATTTTGCTATCTTAAAAGCCGATTTAAACGACTCCACTATTTCTTTCTTTGTTATAGCAATCAAAACTACCATTTCATTCTTTTCTTTGTTCTTTTCCAATACCTGATAACTAACATTCACCTGATCCATGCCAACAGGGGCATACTGCTCAGCTTCCCACATTATTGCCTGTTCAGTTTCTTCTTCAACAACCAAAGGCATATTCAACGTCTTTGTGATCACAAATGAACTACTCAAACCAAAAGCCACATCCTTGCATCTAACTCTGCGCTCCTTGAATATCGACTTTAAAAATTCACCGAGAACTACCTCATCGCACCCTTCTGACGTTATTACACCTTCAGGTGTCCTTTCCCTAAACACATTTCTTAACTGAACCACACCCTTATTATCTTCAAAATAGACAACTTTCGTATAATAATGGCCAATATCTACACCGACCAACCCTTTTTTACCAAACACAATTTAACCCCTCAGTGATTAGTTAATACACAAATTAAGTAAACCATAATAAGTAACTCCTGTCAACCACTTTATACCTTAGCAATTTACATTCCTCTAATCATTTTTCCTTTTTCTACACATTCGGAAGAAATGTCAAAGAGATTAGCGGGCAAACGCCCACCCAAGAGAAAAAGTTACTTCAAAAGACCTTTGAGGGAACTATCAATTTCGCCCGGCATTGACATGTGCGCAGCAAATGCTGACATACCCGCATCCATGAAGTATAGAGACATCCTATACATCTCTGGCAATGCTTTTATCTTGCCGTTGTCATAAATAACGAGTTCTATTGGGAATGCACAAAGGTGATCAGCACCACCAATCTGGAATGCCTCTTTCTCATACTTTGGATTGGTCACGCCAACCACAGCAGCGTCCTTGAATTTAATCTCATAGACCTTTTTCCAACCGTTTGTACCCTTCGACAGAGAAGCGTTAAGCTCTTTTAATGCATTGTCCAAAGAACCGTACTTGTGACCAATTTCATAGATCGTGTAGATGCTCTGACCCATCATTTGCCAGTTTCCAATCTCATCCGGCGTTGTTAAATATCCAAAAGGCTTATTCTCAACCTTTATTCCTTTGACTTTTGACAAGGCATTTTCCAAAGCCTCCTTTGTTTGCTCTGCAACCTTTTCTAACTTGGACTTTCCTTTGGCAAAGGCATCAACAAGGTACACAGGATTTACAAACATAACGTTGTTAACATTACCCCTTTTCTGGACACCAACCCTCAATGGAACCGCATAAAACGCATATCTGCCCACTTTGTCAACGGCATCAAAATAAGGCTTATACTCAACAATGATCACAGTCAGATCAGAAATACTACCGGGATTGTAAGACCCCAAAACCTTAAAACCGTTAGACAGAGCAGATTCAACGGACTTAACAACAGCCGCATGATCAGGATTGGATACAGCACCTACAAGCTCAAAGGTTCTTAGATCGGCAAGAGACGTACCTACCATAAAGAAAAACAAGGCTATTGCCAAAAGCAACTTCCTCATACCCTAAACCTCCCTCATTTAAGAATTTTTTGGCAATTATACTTTCTCAATTTTTTATGTCAATAAATTACTTAGATTATTTTTTTAACGTTAACGTAGTTATTGACAAGCATTATTACATTTTTTATATTTCAACCTACACGGGCGGTTAGCTCAGTTGGGAGAGCGCTACCTTCGCACGGTAGAGGTCGGGGGTTCGACTCCCCTACCGTCCACCAAATAGGGGGAGGCTATGGATACCATATTCAAGCTAATATTAACGGCAAGGGTTTATGATATTGTTAAAGAAACGCCATTGGATTTCGCCCCAAATCTCTCTAAAAAGCTCAACAACACAATCCTTTTAAAAAGGGAAGATCTTCAAGAGGTTTTTTCTTTTAAAATTAGGGGAGCATACAATAAGATCGTTAACCTATCGGATGAAGAGAAAAGAAAGGGTGTCATTGCGGCAAGTGCAGGCAACCACGCACAGGGCGTTGCGTTGTCATCAAAGGTTTTGGGGATTAAGGCCACTATAGTCATGCCAGAGACAACACCGCAAATAAAGATTGATGCGGTAAAGAGACACGGCGCTGAGGTTGTATTAAAGGGAGATAACTACTCAGAAGCCTACGAATACTGCAAAAAGCTCATTAAAGAAACGGGAAAGGTCTATATACCGCCATTTGACGATGAATTGGTAATAGCCGGTCAGGGAACCATAGGTCATGAGATCATAAGGCAAACCACAAGACAGATACCCGATGCTGTGTTTGTCCCCATTGGTGGTGGTGGTCTAATTGCAGGTGTGGCAACATTCATAAAAAACGTATACCCACAGGTCAAAATCATAGGCGTCGAACCAATAGACAGTAACGCCATGTTCTTATCCATCAAAGCAAGAAAAAAGGTGAAGTTGGACAAGGTAGGCATATTCGCAGATGGCGTGGCAGTGAAGGAGGTTGGAGACATAACGTTTGAAAAGACAAAGCAATACGTAGACGACATAATCTTGGTAAATACCGACCAAATAGCATCAAGCATCAAAGACATATACTATGACACAAGGAACATCGTAGAGCCAGCGGGTGCACTTGCCGTGGCGGGTATAAAAAAGTACGTAAAGCAGTTCAACTTAAAGGGCAAGACGTTTGTTGCCATAAATTCAGGTGCTAACATGAACTTTGACAGGTTGAGCTATGTGGCAGAAAGGGCAATTATTGGAGAGATGCAAGAGGGATTATATGCCGTTCGAATACCAGAAAGACCCGGAGAATTTAAGAAGTTCTGCCAGCGCGTCGTTCAAGATAAAAACGTATCCGAGTTCCACTATAGACTTACAAGTAGAGATGAGGCTTATATATTGGTTGGTTTGACAATAGATTACGAAAGGGAAAATCAAGAGATTTTAAAACGCATGAAGGAACAAGGTTACTATGCAATGGATGTTACACACAACGAACTGATAAAGGATCACATAAGGTATATGATCGGCGGAAAAGCACCGCTTGTGGAAAACGAAATATTTTATGATTTCAGATTTCCAGAGAAAGCTGGAGCTTTGATGAAGTTTTTAAGCTACATGAAAGAACAGTGGAATATAACGGCATTCCACTATAGGCGTCATGGTGGAGAATTTGGAAGGGTATTTATAGGCTTTGAGATACCAGAAAACGAAAAAAGTGAGTTTGAAGAGTTTTTACAAAAGATAAACTACGATTACACAGAAGAGACAACAAATATAGCGTGTAGGTTGTTCCTGTAGTTGACAAGATCTGTATGCTGATTAAATTTTACAGCGAAAAAAGGGTGAGGGAGGTATGAAGATGGCTGAAAAGAAGGAAAAGAAACAACCAAGAGTAATCGTATTTTCTACGCCAAGCTGTCCCTGGTGCAACAGGGTAAAACAGTATTTAAAACAACACGGTATAAAATTTAAAGATGTTGACGTATCAAGGGATAGAAGAGCAGCAGAGGATATGGTAAGAAGAACAGGTCAAACGGGCGTACCTGTTGTTCTAATTGGCTCCAAAGCGGTTGTGGGGTTCGATAAAGTCAAAATTGATAAATATCTTGGTCTGTGAGGTGTTTCATGATCTATGATGACGAGATGGAGACCTTGCCTCGAGAGGCGTTAGAAGCACTGCAACTAAAGAGACTACAAAACACTGTCGAGAGGGTATACAATTTAGTCCCTTTCTACAGAAGGAAATTCGAGGAAGCGAAAGTAAAACCTGAAGACATAAAAAGCTTGGATGATCTTAAAAGGCTACCCTTTACAACAAAACAGGACTTAAGGGATAACTATCCCTTTGGCCTATTCACCATTCCTTTGGAACAGGTTGTCAGAGTTCATGCCTCAAGCGGCACAACAGGAAAACCCACAGTAGTGGGATACTCAAAACGCGATGTGGATGTGTGGTCAGACCTGATGGCAAGATCACTTGCGGCTACAGGCGTTACAAAGGGTGACATTATTCAAAACGCCTACGGCTACGGTCTCTTTACAGGTGGTTTAGGGGTACACTACGGTGGTGAACGTTTGGGTGCTACTGTCATACCAATATCAGGTGGCAATACAAAGAAACAAATAATGATCATGAAAGACTTTGGCTCCACTGTGCTCACGGCTACCCCCTCCTACACCTTGTACTTGGCCGAAACAATGAAAGAAATGGGTATAAAGAGGGAAGAGCTAAAATTAAAAGTGGGGATTTTGGGCGCCGAGCCGTGGAGCGATGAGATGAGAAAAGCAATAGAAGAGAAACTCGGTATAGACGCGTTGGACATTTATGGGTTGAGCGAAATCATGGGTCCTGGCGTTGCGATCGAGTGCATAGAAGCAAAAAACGGTCTACACATCTGGGAAGATGCCTTTATTCCAGAAATCATTGATCCTGAAACGGGCGAAGTCCTGCCTGATGGTGAAGAAGGGGAATTAGTTATAACCACCATTTTAAAAGAGGCCATTCCACTTATCAGATACAGAACACGCGACATAACAAGGATCATAAAAGAGCCGTGCAAATGCGGTAGGACACACAGAAGAATAGAGAGAATCAAGGGTAGAACGGACGATATGCTCATAATAAGGGGCGTTAATATATTCCCGAGCCAGATAGAATCGCTACTTATGGAAACGGAAGGCGTTGAGCCGCACTACCAGATCATCGTCGATAGGGTAAACAACTTAGACACAATGGAAATTATTGTTGAGGTTAGTGAAAATATATTCTCAGACGAAATCAAACACCTGCAGAAGTTAAAGGAGAGGATCGAAAAGGATATCAAGGATCTATACGGCATAACGGTCAAAGTTACACTATCAGAACCCAAAACGCTGCAAAGATTTGAAGGAAAGGCAAAGAGAGTCATTGATAAAAGGAAGATTTAGGAGAAAACTATGAAAAGAATTAGACAGATCTCTGTTTTTGTGGAAAACAGACCAGGAAGGTTGCTTGAGGTTGTCGATCTATTAGGAAAAAACGGCATAAACATAAAAGCACTGTCTTTGGCAGATTCGAGCGATTTTGGTATTGTAAGGCTCGTTGTTAAGGGTGTGGATGACGCAATTAAGGTTTTAAAGGAAAATGGCTTCACTGTAAGGGAAACCCCTATAATCGCATGTATGATAGAAGACAAGCCGGGATCATTGGCTAAAATCCTAAAAACACTTGCGGAGAATGAGATAAACATCGAATATATGTATGGCTTTGCCTCACCCATTGAGGGAAAAGCTGTTATGGTGTTTAAATTTTCAGAAACGGAAAAAGCTCAGGAAATCTTGGATAAACACAACATCAAGATGCTCACGCAGGAAGAAATTAGAGAAATATAGCTGTTTTTAAGGGGGGAGTTATGAAAAGGACGATTTTAGGGGCAATTCTCGGGCTAATCTTTCTATCAAGTAGTGCTTTTGCGGGTATAATAAAGATCGGTGCGCTTGTATCGATTACAGGTCCAACATCTTTTTTGGGTCAACCTGAGAAGAACACACTTGAGATGCTGGTTAATCAAATCAACAAAAACGGTGGTATAAACGGAAACAAGATAAAGCTCATCGTTTACGATACAAAGGGACAACCCGGCGCAACCGTAATTCTTGCACGCAAACTTATATATTCAGATAGAGTTTTGGCAATAATAGGGCCAACGCGAAGCGGATCGACACTTGCAATAATTCCTTTGATCGAAAGGGCAAGGGTTCCGTTGATATCTATGGCTTCAAGCTATAAAATCACAACGCCAACAAAAAAATGGGTCTTTAAAACCGCCCCATCCGACGGTTTAGCAGTTGAAAGGCTCTACAGTTATATGAGGGATCATAACATAAAAAACATCGCCATCTTAACGGCTGAAACGGGCTTTGGCGAAAGCGGAAAAGAGGAACTTGAAAAACTGGCAGGAAAATACGGTATAAAGATATTGGATAAGGAGACGTTTGGCGCAACAGATACAAATATGACACCACAACTGATCAAAATCAAAAACACCAAAGGCGTTCAAGCAATCGTTTGCTGGGGAACAAACCCAGGACCTGCGTCTGTGGCAAAGGAAGTGAAGCAGTTGGGCATAAAAGTGCCACTATTTATGAGTCATGGTGTAGCGTCTAAAAGGTTCATACAACTTGCCGGTAAGTCCTCTGAAGGCATAATGCTCCCAGCGGGAAAGCTGCTCGTGGCAGATCAATTGCCAAAAACAGATCCCCAAAGGGCTGTTCTGTTGAAATACAAAGACGAATACGAGAAGATTTACGGACCTGTTTCCACCTTTGGTGGTCATGCATACGACGCCTTTGAAATGCTAAAGCAGGTATTGGAAAATGGAGCAAGAACGAAGACTCAAATCAGGGATGGGCTTGAGAAAATAAAGAATTTCGTCGGTATTACGGGTATTTTCACCTATTCCAAAAAAGACCACGCGGGTCTTGATCCAAGCGATTTCTGTATCGTAAAAATCGTAAACGGCAATTGGAAACTCATTTCGTATTGATCTTCATCTGACTTTTCTTTAAAAGGTACTTTTGGAATATCTCTGCAGCCTTCTTGGGCTGCATCTTTGATATTATTGCGCCGGCCTTCCTTGCCTGCATAAAAACCAATATTTGGGCTGCCACATCCTCATCCATCTCGCTTAAGGCTTGAGCGGCAGCCTGCGGTTTTGCAGCAGCATAGATCTTAGAAAGTTTCTGTATCTTAACCGATGCAATCTGTTTCTCCAAATTCTCAAGCTCCTTCTGCTTTTGTAATATGTACTGATCAGCCTGCTTCTTTATTGAAGCATAGTATTCGTCTGCCTCCTTTTTTTTCTTCTTAACGTACCCATCAATTTGCTTTTTCTCATTCTCAAGTTGCTTCTTTTCCTGCTCTATTTCCTTTTTTTCCTTATTCAACTGATCTATTTTTTTGTTGAGTAAACTCTCCAAGCTTCTAAGTTCATTAATTTTTTCAACAATTACACTTAAATTTTGCTCACTCTTTGGCGAAGCATAAGAGAGACCAACAATACTAACCGTTATTAATAATAATACGATTAGCAGTCTCAATACTCGCGATATCATCCAAAAACCTCATTTCAGATCTCGCAAGGTTAATTTTGTACTCCTCAAATTGCTTTTCTTTCAACTTTTCAAGTTTCTTCTTTTCTTTTAAGAGTTCACGAGCCTCATCCATCAATCTATCCCTTTCTACCTCAAGCTTTTGAATATCGCCTTCTAAATCCGCTATCTCTCCTTCACTCTTTTGAACAAGCTCGCTTAAAAAAACAACCATATTCTTATCAGGCCTATCAGAATTAAGGATTTCAAATATCTTGTTCCTTCTCCTTTTGTTCTCATTGATCAAAGCTACTCTTTTATCCTCTAAATCGGCAATCCTTCTCTCCAAAGCCGCTATTTTCATCCTTTTATCGTCCAGTAGTTTCGACTTTATATTGAGCAATTTCTCAAACTTGAACACAAACATCAGTTAAATATGGACTCCATGAGTTTCATTGTCTCTTCAAATGTAAACGATTCCTCTATCTTTTGAGCCAAAAATTGTTCAACCCTATCAATGTACTTCAACGCCTCATCTATATCTTTATTTGACCCTTTGACATACGCTCCTATATTGACAAGATCCTCTGCATCTGCATACACAGATAAAACCTTTCTGACCCTTATGGCTAATTCCTTGTGCTTTTCATTAGCTACAGCATTCATAAGTCTTGACACGCTCTTTAAAACATCTATAGCAGGATATCTACCCCTTTCTGCTATCTTTCTCGACAAGACTATGTGGCCATCTAATATTGACCTTGAGGCATCGGCAATGGGCTCCATTAGATCATCTCCGTCAACCAAAACCGTATAGATAGCCGTTATGGAACCATTCTTAAAGTTGCCTGCCCTTTCCATCAATCTTGGAAGAAGCGTGAAAACACTGGGCGTATAACCCTTACTTGTGGGTGGCTCACCGACTGCCAAGCCAATCTCCCGTTGGGCCATCGCAAAACGCGTTACGGAATCCATCATAAACATAACGTCCAATCCCTGATCCTTAAAGAAATCAGCAATGGAAGCAGCTACAAACGCACCTTCGCGCCTCAAAAGTGGCGCCTCATCGCTTGTTGCAACAACAACAACGCTTCTTTTTAAACCCTCTTCTTTTAGATCCTTCTCAATGAACTCACGCACCTCTCTGCCACGCTCACCGATCAAAGCAATAACGTTTACATCAGCAGAACTATTCCGCGCTATCATACCCATAAGCGTGCTCTTGCCCACGCCACTACCAGCAAATATGCCGATCCTTTGACCCTTACCCAGCGTCAACAGACCATCTATTGCCTTTATACCTACGGACAACTTTTCCTTAATAATTTCTCTCTCTAACGGCGGAACAGGCTTTGGATAAACAGGGTAAAAATCATCTATAGGTATTGGACCCTTGCCATCTATGGGCTTACCCAAAGCATTTATTACCCTACCAAGCAATTTTTTGCCAACAGGAACATCCAAACCCTTGCCTTCCGATTTGACCAAACTCTGTGATTTTATGCCATCCAAAACACCGAGGGGCATGAGGATAACACCATCCTCGTCAAAGCCAACAACCTCTGAGTCCATCCATCCATAATCCGTCTGAATCTTGCACACATCGCCAATCTTGACGTTCTTTGGCCCTGTAGATTTTATTGTTATGCCAGCAACCTTTTTGATCCTTCCGTATGTAACAACAAGGTTTCTATTTAGGGCATCCTTAAGCTTCAATATCCTACTCATTTACAAGCGTGCCTTTGATCTGCTCCAGTTTGGTATCTACACTTGCGTCTATAACATTTCCATTCTCTTCTTCAATAATAACAGAACCTTCTTTTAAACTCTCATCCTCCACAATCTCCACCTCTTTGGACTCAGATATCAACTCCTTATCAAGCTTCGATGCATCCTCTGGATTTAACTTTATCTTTAATTTCTTTGAATCCGTCAGTCCTATAGCATCCTTTACCATACTATTCACAGCATCCCTGTTCGTCTTGAGCTCATCTGCTATCACCTTCTTTGCAATATCAAGCACCATATCCGTAGCAACATTTTCGAGTTCTTCATATTTTTTGGATATTTCTCTTGCCGTTAGAACAAGCTTCTCTATGGCCTGCTGCATCTTTTGTGTGTATTCCTCAATGGTTTTATCAAAAATACCCTTTGCATCTTTTAATCCCTTTTCATAACCTTCCCTGTATCCCAGTTCAAAACCTTCCTTTTTTGCCTGTTCCTTTATGAGCCGTGCCTCTTCCAACGCCTGCTGCTTGGTTGATTCAATAATTGACCGCAGTTCCTTCTCTATAGCCTCTTTATCAAAAACAAAACCTTGATTTGTTTGATCACCTTTATCCGCGCTTTCGGAATCAAAATCTCCATTTATACTCTGGCTTTGTGACTCGTGATTCTCACTCTTATCCTTAATTTCTTCGCTATTGTTATCATCCAACTCCTCAAAAACGTATTCCTCAACCTCAAATGGCATTATACGACAACCTCTTCACCACCACCGCCGATTGATATAACGCCCTCTTCGTCAAGTTTCCTTACGATATCAACAATGACCTTTTGAGCCCTTTCAACATCCTTAACCTTAACAGCACCCAAGAACTCAAGCTCCTCCTTAAGTGTTTCAGCGGCACGGGATGACATATTTTTAAAGAACTTCTCCTTGAGCTCATCAGAAGCCCCTTTCAATGCCATGATGAGGTCTTTCTTATCAACATGCTTGAGCAACTCCTGTATATCCTGATCGCTGAGCTTCATTATATCTTCGAACACGAACATCATATCGCGTATCTGACTTGCAAGATCTGGGTTATGTTCAGCTATTGCATCTATCAACGCCTTAGATTCTACCCTGCCCATTCTGTTTATAATTTCAGAAACCTTCCTAACACCGCCCAACTCAATATTAGTCCCACTAACGTTCTCTAATTTTGTCTCCAAGACTTCCGATACATGCTTTATTACAGCAGGCGATACGTTCTCCAAAGACGCCATTCTTAACGTAACATCGGCCTGCAAGTCCTTTGGTAGTAAACTCAACACCTCGGCAGCGGTGGACTGGTCAAGGTGGGCTAAAATTATGGCAATTGTCTGCGGATGTTCGCTCTGTATAAACTTTACAAGCTGTTTGGGGTCGATATTCTCAAGGTAATCAAAGCCGTAGCTCGATTCCATCATCTTTATCAGCTTATCAATTATCCTCTGTGCCTCTTCAGGACCAAGCGTTTTAACCAATATCTCCTTCGCATACTCAATGCCACCAACACTCATGAATTCTTTGGCCTTGAGCATCTTGTAGAACTCATCCACAACCTGTCTGATTATTTTAGGATCAACGGTTTTCATGAACGCTATCTCTTTAGATATTGCCTCAATGTCCTGCTTAGGTAAATAAGACAGCACTTTTGGAGAAAGATCATCACCCAAAACGATTGTTAAAATAGCTGCCTTCTGATGGGGGGTTAGATCCTCTGATGATTTTATATCATTGGCACTTTTAACTGCTGGCATACATCACCCCTTTGGTTTTGCCATAAGCATGGTTTTTATGAGATTTGCAATCTCCTCTGGATTTTCCTGAGCTGCCTCCCTGATCTTATCCTCCATCATAGAGCTTCTGATCTTCTCTTCGTCCACAACCTCTTCCTCTTCAAGCTTGGATGCAATCTCTTCCTCTATCTCTTTAATCGTCTTACCCTTGACCTTCTCCTCTTCTAACTCCTCACCTTCCGCTTTAGCTTCTGCCTCAGCCTCTTTCTCTTCAACCTTGCCCGTTGTAACCGTAATTACGTTCTTTATAAACTTCCTCAAGAACAGGAAGTAGAAGATGGCAAGCAACAGGGCAATTAATGCATATTTGTAATAGCTTGCAATATTAATAACAACATTTCCACCATTCAATACACCACCTCCACTCAACTCGCTCGGACCCAAAGAAGCAAATTTCATACATGTCACGCTCACCTTGTCCCCCCTGTCTTTTGAATATCCAATGGCACTCATAACAGCCTGTTGGATATCGTTAATAGTTGACTGGGGCAATGGTTCAAATTTATAGCCAGTGACTTTACCTTTCTTATTTTTTATAGGCTTATAAATACCATCAACAACAACGGCAACAGAAACACGTTTTATCTTAATCAAAGGCTCTTCAGTAACAGTTTCAGTACTGCCAACATCGTAATTTGTGATAGTTTTTGATTTAGAGGACTTAGAAACGGCCGTTTGATTATTTTTATTTGCACCCACATTGGACACGACACCGGGCACACCCTTTGGTGCCGGCGTGGTAGACGTGGATTCTTCATCCTCTTCACTCACAACTACACTGTTTGGATCATAGACAATCGACTTCTTCTTCACCTTGCTCAGGTCAAGATCAACGTCTACACTAACAACAAACTTGTCCTTACCTAAGATGGGCAAAAGCATGCTTTTAATCCTTTGTGTGTACTGTTGTTCAACTAACTGCTTGTACTTGATTTCATTGGCAGTCAAAAGCTGTGTATTTGGCTCATTTACAGACAGCAGATTGCCGTCACTATCCACAATTGTGACATCCTTATACGAAAGTCCTGGCACAGCGGCCGCAACAAGCTTCTGTATGGCAAGTATCTGATCGCGTGTTAAAGGCCTATACAGATCCAAAACGATGCTCGCCGTTGGCGGTTGCTGTTGTTCTGTAAATATCGTTGGCTTTGGAATAGCTATGTTGACTTTAGCGGATTTAACCTCGTTTATGTTCTCAATGGTTCTTGTGAGCTCACCCTCTAAAGCCCTTATGTAATTAACGTTTTCTACAAACGGCGTCGTTCCAAAGCTCTGCTTGTTAAAGATCTCAAAGCCCACAACACCGTGCCTTGGTAAACCCGCAGCAACGAGATCAAGTCTCAGGCTGTAGACCTGATCCTTTGGAACTTCAATTACCGTTCCACCCTGTTCAAGCTTGTACTTTATTCCATGTTGATTTAGGTATGCCACAATATCCGATGCATCCTTTGCATTGAGATTTGTGAATAGCGGGGCATAGGTAACTTGGCTGGACTCAATCAAAATAAACAAAAGACCAGCAAACAATACACCTATTGAGCTGAACAGGATGATTTTTTGTTGCTTCGATAGGTTGTTATAGAATTTCTTAACCTGATCAATAAAAAGCTTAAAATCCATACATTCACAATATAATAAATTTGATTAGTTTGGCAAGAGATATTTAACAATCAGACCTGCATACGCATGATCTCTTTGTAGGCCTCGATCGCCTTGTTGCGGATCTCTGTGAGAAGCTTCAATGAAACATCGGCCTTCTCTATGGCCATAACGGCATCTTGAATGTTCTCCATCTTACCCGAAGCTATAGCCTCTATCGACTTATCAGCCTTATTTTGAAGCCTATTCACCTCATCCAATGACTTCTTTAGTATCTCATCAAACGAATCGCCCTTTATTTTCTTTTGGCCTGTTTGCGGCTCTTTATTACTATCTATGGGCTTTAAAACAACATCTTTAATATCCATCTTAACTAAAATAATAAACCAACTTTAAAATTTTTTCAAGCCTTCAACACACCCAACGCCGCCTGTATTGTTTGCTTTGCTGCATCCACAACAGACGCATTGGCTTGATAAGTCCTCATGGCGTCAATCAAGTTCGTCATTTCAACAACGGGGTTTATGTTGGGATAGGCAACATAGCCGTTCTTATCTGCCAAAGGGTTACTTGGGTCATAAACCAACTTGGGTGGCGTATCATCCCTTACCACATCCGCAACCCTGACCTCTTTTAAAATATTGGAAAACTTACCATATCCCACTGCCTCAAAGATCACATCCCTTCTCTTATATGGCCCACCCTCAGGTGTTTTAACACTATCCGCATTGGCAATATTGGCAGATATTATGTTCATCCTCAATCGTTGAGCGCTCATGCCAGAAGACGCTATGTTCATACTATCAAATATGCTCATTTAAACCCCCTTTTTAAGCATTTCTCGTTGATGATATTAGATCCTTATACTGGTTAAACTTATACCTCTCAAAGGCCGACAAAGCGTTGATCAAAAGCGTATTCTTAGCCAGCGCAGTCATCTCTTTATCCAATTTCACGTTGTTTTTGTCGTTTTTTGTAAGATAGTCTGTTTTATCCTCTCTGATTAAGTAGTTCAAATCCTCTTGTGGCCCAATGTGGCGTGGATCTGTAATTTTCAATTTTAAATCCCTATCTGCTAAATTTAAAACATCCTTGAAAGGTATGTGTTTTGCTTTATAACCCGGCGTGTCAGCGTTTGCAATGTTGCTTGCAATAACCTCTTGCCTCAAAACGGATATATCAAGGGACTTTCTTAGATATCCAAAAACAGGATCATTTAAGAACGCCATACAAACCACCTCCAAAAAGTGTTTAGCAAAAATAGTTCCGCTATAACAATTGACTAACGGCAATCAAGTATGTTAAAACTGTCTCATCATGGGTTCAGTAAAAAAGACATTAGAGCTTGCAAGAAAGATAATTAAAGGTGAATACAAAAGGGATAACTGGAAATCCACGTTAGACACAATTGCAGAGCTGCACAACGTAGATGCTTCTTTCATTGGCTTTTGGGAGGATGGTATAATAAAGTTCAAACATTCCTCTTATTTCCTTGAAGAAAAATATCCAAGGGAAAAATACAAAGAACTATACGAAGTGCCACTAAAAAGTAGAAAACAGTTCCATGAAAAGCTTTTGAAAGATGGATTTATAATAATTGAAAACTACCCTGACTACGTACAAGCTCTAAAGCCGTGGCTGGATGTAGGTCTAAAATCACTTTTAGCAGTTGTAATTAAATCTGAAAATAAGATTTACGGTTCTTTACATCTTATAAGCTTAACCAAAAAAAGGTCGTTTTCAAAAGAAGAAATTGATTCCCTTAGAATTATAGCGGACAGTATAGGTAGCGAATTGGAAAAAGAAGACTACATTGAGCAGATCAACATAGAAAAGGAGAAAAACCGAAGACAACTTGAGCTTTTAAAAATACTGGATAACAAACTAAAACAATCCGTTTCTATAGGTTTCATAAAAGAAGCGTTGAGAAATATAAAAAACATGGTGAACGCAGAAAGGCTGTGTTTTCTCTTTGCCTCTGAGAACCTCTACTTCGAAGTAAATGAAAATACCGTGGTAGGTGATTTGAGATCGAGTAAAACTCACCCAATCTATGACATCTGGAGAACAAACACAACCACCATAACTCAAACGTGCATTCCAAACAGGCAACACCAGTACGCTGTATTCGTCCCCATAGTCTCTTTCAACGAGACGGTGGCAGTCTTTGCTTTTGCATTCAGAAACGAGCCAAGCAGCGATCTATTGGATGAATTGAAGAATTTACGAATAGCCTTTACACACTTTGTCTCCTTGATCCACACATATAGACACATCAGTGCCGTAGCAAGTAAATTATCTGAAACAGAAGAGGGCTTAATCCAAGCTTTCGTCTCAACAACTGAGGCAAAAGATATTTACACCCGCGGACACTCTGAGCATGTGGCAATCTATTCAAGGATCATTGCGAAAAAACTCGGATTGGACAAAGAGCAACAAGAGATGATCTACAATGCAGGCCTTTTGCATGACATAGGTAAAATTGGCATACCGGATATGATCCTGCTCAAGCCAGGCAAACTCACGCCGTTTGAATACGAAATTATGAAATACCATCCACTTATATCATACGAAATCGTCAAAAACGTACCGAAATTTAAAGATATAGCCATGTGTATTAGGCATCACCACGAAAAAATGGACGGAAGTGGATACCCAGATGGAATTAAGGGAGATGAGCTTGAGCTTGGTGCAAGGATATTGGCCATCGCGGATATATTTGATGCGCTGACAACAGACAGACCTTACAGAAAAGCGCTAAGCCCAGAAAAAGCCATCGAAATATTAAAAAACGAAAAGGTTGATCAAGATATTTTAGATGAGGTCAAA
>WFQR01000010.1 GCA_015486955.1 Hippea sp.
GCTATTAAAGACATGGCCGTAAGGGGTGCACCTCTCATTGGTATTACAGCGGCAATCGGGCTTTACTTCGGAGTGAGAGACTCAGAAAACTGGGATGAATTTGAGAAAAACTTTAATTACTCCTATGATTGCCTCTCAAAAACAAGGCCCACCGCGGTAAACCTATTCTTTGCTTTGGATAAACTAAAGGACGTGAAGGATGAAAAAAAACATGTGTTGCCCCTGCACAAGCTGATAAAGAAGTTAAGGGCAACGGCTATAGGTATTTGGGAAGATCAAAAAGAACAGGACAAAAGAATTGGAGAGTTCGGGTCTGAGTATCTAAAGGGTAAGAGGAGAATTTTAACCCACTGCAACACAGGAACACTTGCAACGGGAGGCATAGGAACGGCTCTTGGTATAATCAAAACGATGCACAAAAAGGGCCTCTTGGATGTGGTTTATGTGGATGAAACAAGGCCATATTTACAAGGCATGAGGTTGACGGCTTTTGAGCTTAAAAGCGAAGGCATTGATTATAGGATTGTTACGGATAACTCTTGCGGCATGCTAATTAGAGAAGGCTTGGTTGATGCTGTTGTAGTCGGCGCAGATAGAATTGCAAGAAACGGAGATACGGCAAACAAAATCGGTACATATTGCCTTGCAAGTATGTGCAAAAGGCATGGTATAACGTTTGTTGTTGCCGCACCAGAGTCCACCATTGATAGGTCGATCGAAAGCTTAAATCAAATACCCATAGAAGAAAGGGGTGCGGAAGAGGTTTTAAAGATTGGCGATAAATACTTTGCACCAGAGGGCTCAAAGGCTATTTATTACTCATTTGATTTGACGGATGCGGAATTGATCGATGCAATCATTACAGAAAAAGGTGTATATAAATATCCGTACAGGTTTTGAGAGATGGGCTATCTAAAGTTTGAAAGAGAGGGTAATATTGGCATATTGACGTTGAACAGACCTGATAAACACAACTCCATAAACAAGGAATACATGAATGAGTTAGTGGATTTCTTGAATTTTGCAGAAAAAGAGCCTTTAAAGGCGTTAGTTGTAAAGTCTGCTGGCGAAAATGTGTTTTCAGCAGGTGGTGACATTAGCTATTTTCTTACACTTACAACAAAGGAAGACGCTTTTAGTATGGCGTTGAATATGCATAACATCTTAAGCAGGTTTGAGGACCTTGATTATCCAACGATCTGCGCTATCAATGGTTCTGCCATAGGCGGTGGGGCCGAGATTATTTTGGCATTTGACATGAGATTTGCAAGGAGCGATATATTTATACAGTTTAAGGAGAAAGCCATAGGTGTAACAACGGGGTGGGGCGGTACGTATAGATTGGTGAGGCTTGTGGGCTACAATAAGGCATTGGAGCTGTTGCTTTCTGCGAAGAAAGTAGATGCTAAAGAGGCAAAAGATATAGGGCTCGTTAATGATATCTTCGACAAATCTGTTTTAATGGACAAGGTGATGGAGTTTTGTGATAAGCTTAAAGATGACGATATTAGACTTATTAAGCATATCAAGAGACTTGCCAAAGAGTCCCAATTCATACCAAGAGACGAGGGTATGCAGTTAGAAAGAATGTTATTTTCAGAAAGCTGGATGTTTGGCAAAAGAGAGCAAGAGATGAGAAAGTTCATGGAGAAGAGATAATGGGGTTCTTGAAAAGTATATCGGAGAAACTATTTAAGACAAAGGATAGTTTCACAAAGAGGATTCATGAAGAATCTGTGAAAGATGAGCCCATCACTGATGAATACTTGGAATTTATTGAAGAGCTTTTAATTGAGTCTGACTTTGGTGTAAAGACAACAATGAAGATCATGGAAGCAATCAATGAGGGTATATCCGATGGCAGTATAAAAACGAGAAGGGATGTGGAGTTTAAGATACGAGAGATCATACTTGAAATCTTGAAACTGGTGGAGAAGCCTTTAGAGATCAGAAAAAAGGGATTTGTTGTGCTTGTCGTGGGTATAAATGGCTCTGGCAAAACTACAACCATTGGAAAACTGGCTGGTTTAAATACGGAAAAGGGCAAGAGGGTCATGCTTGTGGCGGCAGATACGTTCCGTGCTGCTGCCATAGACCAGCTCAAAATCTGGGCTGACAGAACGGGATCTTTGTTTGTTAAGCAAGAAGAAGGAGCAGATCCTGCGGCTGTTGCATATGACGGTGTTAAAAGTGCTTTGGCAAGAAACGTGGACGTCGTCTTTATAGATACTGCAGGTAGGTTACATACGCAGAAGAATCTCATGAACGAGGTCATAAAAATAAAGAATGCCGTTAAAAAGGCTTACAGTGAAGCACCGCATGAGATTTTGCTTGTCCTTGACGCAACCATAGGTCAAAACGCCATAAACCAGGCACGTGAGTTTAATAAGGCTTTGGGTGTGACGGGTATCGTTCTAACCAAAATGGACGGGACGGCAAAGGGCGGCATTATTGTTGCTATCAGTGAAGAGTTCAAGATTCCGATTAGGTACATCGGGATAGGCGAGAAGGAAGAGGATTTAAGGGTGTTTAATGCACGAGATTTTGTGGAGTCTGTATTCGTGCCATAAATTATGGAGGTGAAAAATGGGTGTAATAGTCGATGTTTATGCTTTGGAGATTTTGGACTCACGTGGTAATCCAACAATCAGATGCACAGTTAGAACGGATAGCGATGTAATCGGCATATCTGAGGTGCCAAGCGGCGCATCAACGGGTGATAATGAGGCTGTTGAGTTAAGGGATGGTGATGACAGGTACAGGGGAAAGGGCGTACAGAAAGCTATAACAAACATAAACGACAAGATAGCAAATGAAGTAATTGGTCTTGACGTGTTTGAACAGGCAGAGATAGACAATACAATGATAGAACTTGACGGGACAAAGAACAAGTCAAACTTAGGTGCTAATGCCATACTTGCCGTGTCTTTAGCCTGCGCAAAAGCCGCAGCAAATGAACTTAGAATGCCACTTTACAGATACTTGGGTGGTTTGCATGCAAACCTACTTCCCATACCGCTTTTAAACATCCTAAACGGTGGCAAGCATGCAGATAACAACGTGGATTTCCAAGAGTTTATGATTGCACCGATTGGGGCTGAGAGTTTTAAGGATGCAATAAGGATGGCTTCGGACACGTTTTGGGCTCTAAAGGGTATTTTAAAGGAAAAGGGCTTATTTACAGGTGTTGGTGACGAGGGTGGCTTTGCACCGAATCTGCAATCCAATGAAGAACCCATTAAATTGATCTTGGAGGCTATAGAAAAGGCAGGGTATAAGCCTATGGACGACATAGCCATTGCATTGGATCCTGCATCGAGTGAGTTTTACAGGGACGGAAAGTATATTGTTGGTGGGGATAAACTCACAAGCGACGATATGATCGCCCTATACAAAGAATTTGTTGAAAAATACCCTATAGTCGTATTAGAGGATGGCTTGGCTGAGAACGATTGGGATGGCTGGAAAAAGCTCACAGACGAACTTGGCGATAAAATAATGCTCGTTGGCGATGATATATTTGTTACCAATGTTGAGCTTATCAGCAAGGGCTTGGAAGAGGGTATAGCAAACGCTATACTTATAAAGCCAAACCAGATTGGAACCTTAACTGAGACGCTTGATGCCATAAGGTTAGGTGAAGATGCAGCGTATAACTTAGTCATATCTCACAGATCTGGCGAAACATCCGATACATTTATTGCAGACCTGGCAGTTGCTTGCAACACAGGTTGGATTAAGACAGGGTCTGCTTGCAGGGGTGAGAGGATTGCAAAGTACAATAGGCTCATAGAGATAGAAGACGAGTTGTTCCCCTATGGCGAATACCCAACATGGTAGATTTTTAAACACCATAATTTTAATAATCGTTATCATAGTAACGGGTCTTGTGGCTAAGGGAATTTACTCAAGGCAACTGCAGTTGAGGGAGCTTAAGAAGGAAAGCTCCCTCTTGGATAAAAAAATACTTCAGGTTAAGCAAAACATAAAGGAAATCAAAAGACAGATAGAAGTGGCAAAAAACGACCCTTACTACATCAAACATGAGGCTGCAGATAGGTATCTAATCGTTTCAAAGGACGAAAGCATAATAATATTTAACGATAATTCCTCTCAAGACCAGTAGTTTTTCTATGAAAGTTAACATAGTGGGCGCAGGCTTGGCGGGCATAGAAGCAGCTTTTGCTTTGGCTAATAGGGGTATTAAAGTAAACCTCTTTGAAATGAAGCCAAAAAAATTCAGCAAGGTGCACAAATCCGAAGGGGCTGCTGAGATTGTGTGCAGTAATTCCTTTGGAAGCACGAAATTGACAACGGCAAGCGGCGTTTTGAAAGAGGAAATGAGGATCTTGGGTTCTGTTTTACTCAAAATTGCATCATTAACAAGGGTAGAAGCGGGCAATGCATTGGCCGTTGACAGGAAGAGGTTTTCGGATATTGCTACAAAATGGGTCGAAAAGCATCCAAATATCAACTTGATTAGGGAGCGTGTAACAAAACTGGACAACGACAGTATTTGGATTGTTGCGTGCGGGCCTTTGTGCGATAGTGAGCTTATAGATTTTTTAAAGGAAAATGTCATAAAGGGAGATCTTTTGTACTTCTTCGATGCCATAGCACCAATTGTCTATTCAGATAGCGTTGATTACTCAAAGGGTTTTTGGGGCTCGAGGTATTCAGACAGTAAAGATTATTTTAACTGCGTCCTAACAGAGGACGAATACAACAAGTTCTATGACGAACTAATACGTGCAGAAAAGGTTGAGTTTAAGGAATTTGAGAAGAACTATTATGAGGCGTGTTTGCCGATTGAGGAGTTAGCAGAAAGGGGTAAACAGACACTACTTTTTGGACCCCTTAAACCTGTTGGATTGAAATTTAAAGGAAAAACACCGTTTGCCGTTGTTCAATTGAGAAAGGAAAACAAAGAAGGGACACTGCTTGGACTTGTGGGATTTCAGACGAAGCTTACATATAAAGAGCAAAAGAGAGTTTTTAGATTGATACCGGCATTAAGAAATGCTGAATTTGCCAAACTGGGTAGTTTACACAGGAATACGTTTATCGATTCGCCGAGACTGTTAAATGTGTTTCTACAGTCAAAGGATAAGCCCAATGTGTTCTTTGCAGGACAAATCACGGGTGTTGAAGGATACATGGCAAGCGCCGTTACAGGTTTATACGTAGGAATGAATATTGCACTGTTTTTAAAGAAAGGAAAGATGATGGAGCCACCAAAGAACACGATGTTCGGTGGTCTTATACACTACATAACATCCAAAGATGGCGAATTTCAGCCCATTAGCGAGAATTTTGGCTTTATTGACGTTGGTAAGGTGAAAAACAAGAAAATCAAGAGATTAACGCAGGCACAGGTTGCCATAAACAATACCAAAGCATGGAGAGAGCAATATGAAAGTGAGCTTAATTGAATATACACCAAACCCAGACTACACAGCGGCGTTTGCAGCAAGGGTTTGTTATTCATCGGATATTGAAAAGCTGAAGTTGGATGATGAGGGTGTTAAAAATATTTTGAGGAGGGTGATAAAATCCGGACATCACTCGGTTTTAGAGCATGTAAACTTCACATTTCTCATAGAGGGGATAAGCAGGGTGGCAACGCACCAGTTGGTTAGGCACAGGATAGCAAGCTATTCTCAACAAAGCCACAGATACACGAGGATAAAAAGGGAAAGCTTTGTAATACCTGAAAATTTAAGCGATGAAGCAAGAAAACTCATAGAAAAGCACATCGATGCATCCATTGATCTCTACAACAAATTAATAGAGATGGGCGTTAAAAAAGAGGACGCCCGGTTTGTAATACCGCAAGCGGTCAGTTCTAACATCGTCGTTACAATGAATGCCCGTGAACTGTTGCACTTTTTCTCCTTAAGGTGCTGTGTCAGGGCGCAGTGGGAAATCAGAAATTGTGCCGTTGAGATGTTGAGACTTGTAAAAAGGAAAGCGCCAATAATATTCGAAAACGCCGGGCCCACATGCGTTAGGGGTAGATGTCCTGAAGAGAACCCATGCGATAACATAAGGGAAATCAGGGAGTACTTTAAAAACCTATGAGCGGTACACTGTATGTTGTGGCTACACCAATTGGGAATATGGAAGACATCACTTTCAGGGCCGTTCAAGTCTTGAAAAACGTTGACTACGTGTTGGCCGAATCCCCGCATCATTCAAAGAGGTTATTTGAAAAATATTCCATTCATACAAAGCTTGTTAAATACAACGATGACTATGATGTTAAAGATGTCATAGAGAAAGCATTAACCGATATAAAAAGTGGCATGTCCATAGCGCTTATAACCGACGCCGGAACACCAACAATCTCAGATCCTGGTTATAGGATTGTTAGGGCATGCAGGGAAAATGGATTAAGTGTAGTGCCAATTCCTGGGGCTTCTGCCGTAATAGCGGCCCTTTCTGCATCGGGTTTACCAACTGATAAGTTCATCTTTTTGGGTTTTTTGCCAAAAGGACCAAATAAGAAAAGAAAGATCTTAAAAGAGGCAGATATTGGCTGTACGATTGTATTTTACGAATCTCCAAATAGGGTTTTGAAGACGCTTGAAGCGATTAAAGATGCGCTTGGTGAGAGAAACGTAGTGGTTGCCCGCGAACTAACCAAGATCCACGAAGAGTTTCTGTTTGGGCGGGTAAGCGATGTATTGAACAAACTCTCAAGTTACCCTTCCATCAAAGGCGAATTTGTTGTCCTTGTAGAAAAAGATGTTTAAAAACGCAAAGGTCATAGCCTTTTTTACGCTTTTGAGTAGAGTATTAGGCTATTTAAGGGATTTTTTTATCGCAACGTACTTTGGTGCGTCCGTTTACACGGATATGTTCTTTATAGCCTTCAGAATCCCAAATTCACTGAGGCGCTTTTTAGGTGAAGGTGCCATAAATTCGTCCGTAATACCCGTAATATCCAAATTGGATGAAAAGGAAAAGCCAAAGGCCGTTTGGAATATACTGTTTTGGTTCATTCTGTTGCTTTTGTTAGTTGCGGTTTTGGGCGTTGTCTTCTCAAAGGTACTCATCGCACTCTTTGCTGCAGGGTATATTCACAACAGTTTAATGGATAAATTGGTTAAAATGGTCTTCCCTTACATATTTTTCATCGGTTTAACAGTGCTCCTAATGGGAATATTAAACAGCTTTAAGCACTTTGCCATACCAGCCTTTGCACCATCCCTTTTAAATTTGAGCATAATTGCATCCATCTTTGCATTCTACAGAAGCTTTTCAAACCCCGTTTACGCCTTGTGTGTTGGTGTAATTATAGGTGGATTTCTGCAGCTTGCCATATCAATTTTTGATTTTCTCAGACTAAAATTACCGTTAAATTTTTCTTTTAAGATGGAGCATTCAACAAAGGAAATATTCAAGCTCATGGGCATAGCCGCTCTTGGAAGCTCTGTTATGCAGATATCTTCAATGGCCGATAGTTTCGTTGCAAGTTTTCTATCAAGCGGAAGCTTTTCCTTTATCTTCTATGCAAACAGGTTATTCCAGCTGCCGTTTGCCGTTTTCTCTATAGCTTTGGCACAGGGCACACTACCCGATCTTTCTCTCATGAACGACACTAAACTTTCAGAAACCACAAAAACACTATCCAAGTTTGTGATATTCTACTCATCCCTCGTTACACTCTACTTTCTTTTTTTCTCTTTAAACGTTGTTAAGCTGATCTTCATGCACGGAAGGTTCAAGTTAGACGATGCCTTAAACGTCTCTTTGGCTCTAAAGATCATGATAGCAAGTTTTGTCTTTTTTTCGCTATCAAAAATACTCTCAAACGCATTCTATTCACAAAAGGACGCAAAAACGCCTCTTAAGGCCTCAATTTGGGCATCCTCTGTTGCAATAGTTCTATCCTTTGTTTTGGGTTTCAAATTCGGATTTGTGGGTCTTGCAACATCTATGAGCATATCCGGTCTTGTAAATTTTGTAGTTTTGTACAACTTTTTCAACAAACGGTTTAATAAAATTCCTGCTTATGAGTTCATCGATAAAATAACAATTATCGCTTTGTCACTTTTGCTTTTGGTATCTGTAGCCCTGAGCTTTGTTAAATTTGGTTATCTTATAGCCTTGATCTTTTACGGTTTGGTGTTTTTGTTTGGCTTCAAAAGGTATTCTGTGGCTTTAAGCAGATCATCTTGAGTGTTTATGTTAAAAAACTCCATGCAATCTTGGGAATTGTAGTCAATTACTTCATATTCGGCGTTATCCAAAATCGACATAATCCTTCTATTCCTACAGTCGCTTTTTAGATCTAAGGCATGCCTGCTAATTGCTATAGGCAGTGGATATATCTTCCCCCTACATTGAAACATCACAACCAGCTTTTCACCCCTATCAATCAACGTTCTTATCATGATATCTGTAATAAACGGCATGTCGGCCGCAAAAAAGACGTATCTATCCCCTTGAACCTTTTTTACAACTTCAAAAATACCACACAACGGCCCACCAAAACTCTCACTATCCCTAATAACCGTGACGCCTTCCATGTGTATTTCCTCTGAACTTCTCGATGATATAACGATATTGTTAGAAAACCGCTTTAGTTTCTCTAACACAACCAGCAAAAGGGGCTTGCCGTTTATCTTAGCCCATCTTTTGTCCTCCTTGAATCTACTGCTCTTGCCACCCGCAAGGATGCACAGAACCGTTTTCATGGATTTAATTCTACCAAAATTCTCTCGTTTTTGTTAATATTTTGAAAACTTTTGAGGAGGACGAGATGTTTGTTGGATGTATCGATGATATTGAGGCAAAGCCAATGGAAGGCGAGGGTGTTAAGAATACACTGAAAAGGATACTTATCGGACCAAAAGAGGGCTGGGATTCTCATGTCATGAGGCTTTTCACCATTGGAAAGGGTGGTAATACACCGAGACACAAACATCCCTGGCCACACATAAACTACGTTGTTCAAGGCAAAGGCATACTGTACATGGACGGCAAGGAATACGAGGTTAAAAAGGATTGCGTGGCTTATGTGCCTTCAAACGTTGAACACCAATACATAAACACGGGCGATGATGATTTTGTCATTATTTGTATCGTTCCTAAAGAGGGAGAGAATCTTTAATGGAGTGGCGGTTCAAGAACGAAGACAAAATCATTGAGATAGGCAAGAACTTCTGCGTAGCTCCGCCGTGGCACAACACGGACAAGATAAAGATTACGCTTGCCTCAGGCAAATCCTTTGGAACGGGCGTTCATGAAACAACGGTTAGTTGCATAGAAATCATGGAAACTCTGGATTTGAAGGGCAAGAGTGTTTTAGATATCGGCATTGGCAGTGGAATTTTGTCCATTGTAGCTTCAAAGTTGGGTGCAAATAGAATTGTTGGCTTTGACATAGAAAAATTCGCCATCGAAGAGTGCATCAAAAATGCCTCTTTGAGCAACACTAAAAATATCGAATGCTTTGTTTCAAATACACCAAAATCCATCAAAGGTCAATTCGACGTTGTTTTAGCAAACATCTTCGAGGACATCATTATTTCCATGAAAGACGATATAGCAAGACTCACAAAGACAGGTGGATATGCACTGTTTTCCGGTGTTATAATCGAAGAAAATTTCATGGTCCAGAGGGTTTTTGAAAGATTGGGTTTTAAGCTTTTAAAGAACGTATTTTTGAACGATTACACAACGCTTCTTTTTCAAAAGGGGGATTAGATGAATTTGGATGAAAAATTAGATGCGCTTGGTTTAAAGAAAGAAGAGTACGAGTTGTTGAAAGAGAAATTGGGCAGGGAGCCTTTGGATATAGAATTGGGCATTGCATCTGCCATGTGGAGCGAGCATTGTAGCTACAAATCATCAAAAATCCATTTAAAAAAACTACCAACAAAAGGGGAGTATGTTGTTATAGGCCCCGGTGAAAATGCAGGTGTAGTGGACGTTGGCGATGGTTTTGTGGCCGCCTTTAAAATGGAATCCCACAACCATCCAAGCTTTATTGAACCGTATCAGGGCGCAGCCACGGGTGTTGGCGGTATTTTGAGGGACATTTTCACAATGGGTGCAAGACCTGTGATGAACTTGGATGGCCTATTTTTCGGATCATTGGATCACCCGAAAACCAAGTTTTTAATAGATGGCGTTGTTAGGGGCATTGGTGATTATGGAAATTGTGTCGGCGTGCCCACAATTGGTGGCATGACGTTCTTTGATGAATGTTACAACACAAATAACCTGGTAAATGCGTTCTGTTTGGGTATTGGAAAAAGGGATAGGATATTTTTGGGTGTTGCAAAGGGCATTGGTAATCCTGTGTTCTACGTGGGCTCAAAGACGGGCAAGGACGGCATCGGCGGAGCCACAATGGCTTCGAACTCTTTTGATGAAAACTATGAAGAGGAACGCCCAGCTGTTCAGGTTGGCGATCCATTTACGGAGAAACTGTTAATCGAGGCATGCCTTGAGCTGATGGATAAAGATGTAATCGAGGGCATACAGGATATGGGTGCAGCGGGTTTAACATCAAGTTCGTTTGAGATGGCAGACAGGGGCGGTGTGGGATTGGATCTTTATTTAGACAAAGTGCCAACAAGGGAACCAATGACCCCCATTGAGATTATGCTTTCCGAATCACAGGAAAGGATGCTGATTGTTGCTAAAAAGGGTAAAGAGAAAGAGGTTAAATCCATATTCGATAAATGGAATTTGGATGCCGAGATAATTGGTTATGTTACAGACAGAAAAAAGATTAGACTCTTTTGGAAAAATGATGTTGTTGCTGATATAGACGTAAAGCTCATGGTCTCAAATGCACCGGTTTACAACAGACCCACAAAAAAGCCTGAATTTATTGACAAGATCGAGTTGTTCGACTTTGACAGCTTAAAAGAACCTGAAGATTTAAACGGCGTTGTTTTGAAACTGTTATCAGAGCCCGAATTTTCAACAAAGAAGCCCATATACGAACAGTACGATTCAACTGTTCAAACGAACACGATTCTCACACCTGGGTCAGATGCAGCCCTGATAAGGATTAAAGAAACAGGCAAAGGCATAGCGGCAACAATTGACGTTAACCCGCGCTACGTATTCATAAATCCAAACAAAGGCACTCAACTTGCTGTCTTAGAGGCTTACAGAAACCTATTATGCGTCGGTGCAAAGCCTATTGCATTAACCGACTGTTTGAACTTTGGAAACCCAGAGAACCCTGAAATTATGTGGCAGTTCAAGGAATCGACAGAGGGTATGAAGATAGGATGTGAAGAACTGAACGTCCCTGTAGTTAGTGGCAACGTAAGTTTCTACAACGAAACAAACGGCAGAAATATTTATCCAACGCCAGCAATAGGCATGGTTGGTATAACGGATTGCCCTTTAAATGCACCAAAGGGATTTTTTCAAGAAGAAGATAGCTCTATTGTTATGCTCGGCAGGATAAAACCCAGGGAACTCGGAGGCAGTGCGTACTTAAAGTGGATTTTTGGCAAGGTAGAAGGGAAATTACCAGATATAAACTACGATCACCATAAAAAGCTCGCTGAATTGATGTTTGACTTGGTAAGAAAAAAACTAATTCTTTCTGCCCATGATGTTTCAGAGGGCGGTATTGCTTTGTGCATGGCTGAGATGTGCTTGGGAAAAAGAATTGGAGCGAGTGTTGAGCTTGATATAAACACAAGACCAGATCTTTACCTCTTCAGCGAGACACAAGGTGTGATAGTCATTGAGACAAAGCATGAAGATAGGATTTTGGAGATGGCAGAAAAAATCGGCTTAGATGCCAGAATAATAGGGAAAACGGGTGGTTCAAGGCTCATTATCAACGACCTTGTGGATTTAGAGATTGAAGAAATGGCAAAGGAGAATAAAAGGGTTTTAGGGGGTGTATTTGATTGGCGTGAAGAATGTGTTTGAAGGTATAGAGTCGTCGGATAGAGAGATAGTCGAGAAGCTAATAGAAAAGGGAAACGTTAGGATTGAGCGTATAGCATCGTTTGGTGATCGATCCGAGGATGGCTTTTATTACGATCAAGATGAATACGAGTTTGTTCTGCTTTTAAAGGGCAGGGCGCAATTACTTTTTGAAGATAAGGGCACAATTGATTTAAAAGCAGGAGATTGGCTAATAATTGAACCCCACGAAAGGCACAGAGTTGAATACACATCAAAGGACGCCCTTTGGCTTTGCGTTTTCTTTAGATGAACCAGAAATTTGAGATATTCAAAAACCCAGAATTATTAAAAGAGATACCAAAGACAACGGGTGTTTACATAATACGCTCCAAAGATGATGAGATACTATACGTTGGCAAAGCAAAATCGTTAAGAGATAGACTGAGGAGTTATGTTGCCAAGTCGGGTATAGATTTTTTCAAGCA
>WFQR01000011.1 GCA_015486955.1 Hippea sp.
GGACGAAACATTTTTTAGGATTTTGATGAGGGAAATAGCATCTGACGGTAGCCATCTTACGGGTGAGGTTTTGGGTGTTTTTCTTAAGGTGTTGGGAATGCTTGAAGGTATCATAAAGAAGGGTGTGGATAAGGGTATTTTCTGTGAAAAGGATGCCAAAATTGTACATTTTCTCATAGTCGGAACCATTAGTTTTTATCAGTGCAGCAAAGCGTTAAGAAAAAAGTTGGTTAATGACTTTCAAAATAAAGAAGCGCTTTTGAAGGATATAGAGGATGTTCCGCAACAACTTTATGAAATAATTGTGAGGGGTTTAAAAAGCGATGTTTAGAGCTATGTTTGTTTTAATCTTTCTGTTTATTTTTGTTAATGCAAGCTTTGGCTTAAGTATCCATGACCTTTTTGAGGCTTTGAAGAGGCAGCCAATAACTAAGGTTGATGTAATGCTCAAAAAATCTGCTGAAGCCTCATATTCCAAATCCAAAGCGATGTTTTATCCCAAGCTTTACGGTCTTGCTTCCTACGAACATTACAATTCACCAACAAGCTTGAGACCAACGACGCCGACTGAGTCAAACGAAATTATAAGGCAAGGAGGGAGCTTACCGTTCAGTAAAGATATTGAACAGATTGGTCTAAATGTATCCATGCCCGTTTTTGTTTATCCCCTTTTCAGTCTAACTTCAATGATGGAAAGGCTTAAAGAAAGCGCCAAAGAAAAGGCCAAACTTGATTTTATAAAAAAAGAAGGGGCGATAGTTATACTCAATGCCAAGCTGAACTATATTGAAAAGCTGATGCAAGCCCTTGAGAGCACAAGAAAAATGCTTGAGACAGAGCTTTCCATTGTAAATGTAGGGGTGAAAAATGGAAGATTTCCGCCCATAGCGAGTGTGAAGATTGAAAACATGCTCAATCGGATTGATGTTGAGCTCAACGACCTAAAAACCAACAGGGATAATGTTATCGCAACAATCCTTGCACTAACAGGTATAAAATTGAACTCTGCATTGAACATGGAGCAGGTAAAGGGATTGAACGAAGGTGAGCTTTTTGCCACAAAGCCACTTGAATATCAGGTTGAAGCACAAAAGTACAATGTTAAAGCAAAGATTGGGAAACTTTACCCGTCCGTTTATCTGACAGGTACGATACTGAGAAAATTCGGTGATAGCTACAATACTGATGATAGGGTTATAAGAAACTACGGCTGGATTGGTCTCAACTTGAGTGTTCCCATATTTGATAAAGTTATTTATTCTGACATTGAAAAGGCAAAGTCAGATTATTTGAAAACCCGCTTTGAGCTTGAAAATCTAAAACAACAGTTGAAATCTGAATCTGACAGTTTGAATGCCTCTTTGAAAATTGTTAAAAGGTCGATTGAACTTGCGAAAAAAACGGTTCAATACCAAAAGGAGCTGCTTGTTTATGCAAATGAGGCATTTGAGATTCGAAGGATGACAGAAGAGGAGTACTTGAGGTATGTGGATGCTTTGGTTAAAGCAGAAGCTGATCTGTATGGACTTGAGGCAAAGAGATGGGAGATTATCTCAAAGCTTGCTGTAATCTATGGAAATGATTTGGAGGAGTTGGTGAGATGATAAAAAAGATCGTTGGTCTGATTTTGGTGATTTTGATAGCAGTAGGTATTGTTGCTTTGATAAAAAAGCGAAAGGAAGAGCTTGCCCATTTGCACACACCAAAAGTGTACCCAGTAGTTGTCAGAACAATGAAACCCAAACTGTCTAATTTCTATTTAACCTTGACAGGCCTTGGATTAATCAAGAGCTCTGTAGATTTCAATGTAACTACCAAGATATCTGGTAGGGTCTTGTACATAAAGAATATCGGCGATAGGGTTAAAAAGGGCGATGTAGTGGTAAAACTCGATGACACGCAAACAAGGGCTCTGTTGGATAAAGCAAGGTCAGAATTTAGATCACTTAAATCAAAATTATCGGCTTTAGAACTTACGCTTAGAAACATGCTTTTGACACACAAAAGGACGAAGGAGCTGTTGAGTGTTAAGGGTGCATCCATTGAGCAATACCAGAAGGAAGAGGATGAGATAGCATCATTGAAATCCCAAATCAGGTCAACAAAATCACAGATTACGGCCGTAAAAAGCAACATTAACCATTTGGAAACACTACTCACTTACTCTATTATTAAGTCTCCTATAAATGGTGTAATCAGCAAAAAGCTTGCTAACGCGGGTGATGTGGCTATGCCTGGAAAGCCACTCTGCTCAATCAGTGCCAAAGGCGGAAAGTACCTGCTTTTGAGACTGCCCGATGACATTAAGCCAAAGGGTGTTATATTTGAGGGTAAATTCCATAAGGTTGTCTCTTTAAACAGCACTTTCAACGGCTTGAATGAATATAAAGCCGATGTAAAGACAAACCTAAACACTAATACGCGTGTTGAAGTGGGTATCGTCATATTCAAAGGTCAAGCGATAAAACTGCCGTTTGATGCTGTTTTGTCTGATGATGGAAAAGACTATGTGTTTGTTGTAAACGGCAACAAGGCAGTGCCAAAACAGATAAAGGTCTTAGCCTCTGGAGAGGAAGGTTTAGCGGTTTTAGACAAAAGCCTATTGGGCAAGGAACTTGTACTTGCAAAGCCTGATATCTTCATAAAGCTGCGCGGTGGCGTGCAGATAGTGAAGGAGTAGGGCTATGTTTGATTACTTTTACAAAAGGCCTTATACACTGTTTAGCATAATTGTTCTGTTCTTTA
>WFQR01000012.1 GCA_015486955.1 Hippea sp.
GCCGTTAATACAAGCTGTCCATTACTATTTACACTTGCCACAACACCTGTTTTATCTGTGTATCTGTTGATAGCATCCACTAATGCACCGTTTGCGTCATTTGCTCCAACATTCACATAACCTATGTTAACGCCATTGATCCAGAAATCACCTGCATTGATCACCCCTGCCGTTATTGCATTGTTGCCCGTTACTACGTTGGATGCCCTTGCTTCCACACCACCTGTTTCTAATTGAACAGCATTTATTGCTGCGGCAAGTGTTTTAGCAGAAAGCTGTCTTGTTCTGTCTATTCCTGCCACATCATTTGCAACTGCAACACCGTTAATCGTCAAATCGTTGTCGTTTAACTCAACAAAGTTGGTGTTAGTATTGAAATGAGTATATGGATGGGTTGCACTTGTTTCCTGTATAGGACCTATCCAATCAGCCTCTTTTGTTCCGTTTGCAACCCAACCTATGGAATCCGCAGCTGTTCTTTGGGCACCTATGGACAAGGTCTGATCCATGTATGCACCGATATGAACGATCCTGTTTGTGAATGTTCCATCCAACAGTTTCGTGTCTTTGTAGGATGTTGTCTCTGCAATGTTGTTAACCTCTTGGATGAGTTTGTTGATCTCTGCCTGAATGGCTTCTCTTGAGGATGGATCCTCTGTTGCGTTTGCCGCCTGTGTTGCCTTTTGTGCGATTGTTTGAACGATATCGATAGATTTCTGCAGAGCCATGTCTGCGATCTGAATGAGCTTTATGGCGTTGTTACCGTTTGAAATAGCCTGACCCAAGTTCATGGACTGAAACTTCAAACCATCTGCAATTGTCATGCCTGCAGCGTCATCTGCTGCCTTTGTAATCCTCAAACCTGTAGATAATCTGTTAAGAGAAAGTGATAATTTGTTGTTTGTGTTGTTTAAGTTGAACACTGCGTACTGTGCTGCCACGTTGGTATTAATCCTGAGCCCCATTGTTACCTCCTTACACGTTTTTTTCTAAATGAGTTAAACATCAATTCCCAAACCCTTTAAAAGCCATCGGGCTGAACTTTTTTCTAATAAAGGGCATCACCTCCTTTTCTCTTCATGTTGCCTCACCTATACAATCGGCAGCGGGCAGAAAAACTTTAGGGTTTCGTACAAAATTTTTAGGAATGACTATTGCTATACAACTGTAAAACTAATGGGAGGCATGGTTGATGCTTGAAGCAAACAGAAAAATACTGAAGGAAAAGGGTATTCTTGAGGTTATAGAAAAATGCACAGATGATAAGAATATAACAATAAAAGACGGAAAAATGTTTTACAATGGCATAGAAATAGACAAAGATATGCCAATAAAGGAAGACAAGATAAAGAGTACGGACACCGTCTTTATTCATGGCTTTGGAATGGGGAACGTATTGAAGAAGCTTAAAAAAAAGTTTCCCAAAACTGTTTTTGTTGTTCTTGAGACAAACCCATGCATCATAAAAAAGGCACTATCCTTTGTTAATCTGTCAGATGTTTTAGATAGGAAAACCATACCTGTCATATTGAGTGAAGGGGATTTAGAAAAGAACATCAGCACCTTGATTTCACTCCTTGAAAGGAGAATTTACTGGGGTGAGGTTGTTCAGTTTACAACACCGGGATATAAGGAAGTGGGCTTCTATGATGTGGATAACATCAAACTCATTTTAGAAAAGTATTTAGTACCCATTCTTGTAAATAGGGCCACTCTTTTAAATAGATCAAGAACAATTTTCGAAAACACGGTTAAAAACATACCAGAGATCGCAAGAAACGGAGACACAGGTCATTTTTACGATGCATTCAAAGGCAAACCCGCCATTGTTGTGGCAAGCGGCCCATCTTTGTCCAAAAATGTAAAATACCTAAACGAAGCTAAAGATAAAGCAATAGTAATTGCTGTAGATAGTGTTGTGTCTGTTTTAAAAAATATGAATATAGATCCTGATTTTATCTGCGGCGTCGATTACCAAGAGATAAACCAACTCAAATACACACCCATAATGAAAGAAAGAAGGAAATCTGACCATATATTCATAGCGGCTGACGGCATAAGCTACATCCTACCCAAGATCTTCAAGAAGACATTCATTGAATACTCTACAAACAACTTGGCTTATCTTTACAGAGATTTTCTAACACCAAGAAAGAAAAAACACTTCTCCTTAAATGCAGTTACCCACCTTGCAATACAGTTTGCATATCAAATGGGCTGCAATCCGATAATTTTCATTGGCCAAGACTGGGCTTTTTCTGGAGGTGAAGATCATGCTTCAGGCGTTGCTTTAGGTGGCGCTGCACACAGCAACGTAATCTGGGTAAAGGGCAATTACGAGGATAAAGTACCAACAGATCAAACGCTGTACTCTGGACTGAAAATTGTTGAAGATATAATAAGTGCAACGAAAAATGAAGGAGTAAAATACATCAACGCTACAGAGGGTGGAGCTTACATAAATGGCACAGAAATTATGAAGTTTAAAGACGTAATGGAAAAGTATCTAAAAAACCCTGTGGAAAAAAGCTTTTTAATTAGAGAAATTGAGCCAAAATACAATCAATTCATTGAAAAAACACAAATGATAAGTGAAAGATTGGGTGAAGTAATAAAGAAAGCGACTAAGGCCCTTTCCATTGATAACAGGGTTTTAAAAAAATGGTTAAGAAATAAAAATCCCGATGAGATACGAGCTGACGTGAATAAGGTAAACAAGATAAACGATGAGATAACGTTTGACGAGGTCTTTAGTTCCACGACGCAGAATTTCTATTTCAAGGAGTTCTATGAGTTTCACAGGGAAGAGATCGATATAGAGGGACAGGATACAAAGAAGAGAATTGAGCAGTCGATTAAATACTTCACTTTGATAAAGGAAAAGACCATCCAAACCAAGAAATTGATCGATGAGCTTTTAGAATTTTTAAAGCTCGAGAGGGCCTATGTTACAAACAAGTACAAGTTTTTAAAGGATAAGGAAAAACTGTTTAGACTTGCCGAATTGTATTTTGATTTTAAGGATCTCTACACCGGCATTGAGTTTGTTGATGAGGCTTTAAAACTATACCCAGATGATGCAAGGCTCTATTACTGGAAAGCAAAGTACTGCACGCTGAACAGGTTTATGCACAAAGAGGCATTTGAGAATTTTAAAAAGGCTTTAGAACTTGATCCAGATTTTGAGAAAGCCCTATTTGACTACGAAGTCGAAAAGAAGATGGTTCAATCGCACATGATACTTGCAAAAAGCGCTGCAGAAAGAAAAGACTACATATCGGCAAAAAGGCTGATCGATAGGGCGCTCGACTATGAACCCGAAAACGAAGAGTTAAAGAGATGGAAGGGCATAATTGAGGAGCTTGCAACGGTTACAAAGAACGCCCAGAGGCAAAATTTGCTTTTGAAACAGCTTGAGCTTGAGGGTGAGGCATTTGAGAAGTACAAAACAGCTATTGAATTTGTTAAGAAAGAGCAGATGGATAAGGCTTTTGATATACTAAAAGAGCTTTACGACAAATACGGAAACTTTGCCGATATTCCGTTTCTGCTTGGCAGTATTTACATTGACAGAAAAGAGCTTGACAAGGCTGAAAAGTACCTAAAAGAGGCCGTTGAGCTTATTCCTTATCAGCCGCTTGTGTATTTAGCTTTGGGCAAGTTATACATAGAAAAAGAGGACTACGTTGCAGCAAAAGAGAACTTGGAGAAAGCCGTAAACATGAACCCAGATTTGAAGCCTGGCGTTTTAGACACATTGGGCAACCTTTATTACGAATTCGGAGAGTACGAGAAGGCGTTCAGGGCGTTTGAGGAGTATTTGCAATACTCAGACGATAAGATCAAAACGTTAACGAAATTGGCTTTATGCTATAAAGAGATGGGTATGGTAAACGAGTACAATATGCTTATGGAGAAAATCAAGTCGATAACCGGCGCAAATTAGAGCTTGACTTTGGCTATTGATATGGCTCCGTCTATGTTTAAGATCTCCTTCAAGATTGAATCGCTTACCTCCTGATCGACTTTTATAAACGACAGCGCCTCACCTAAATCCTTCTTCCTACCAAGCCTAAAGTCTGCTATGTTTATGTTGTGCTTGCCCAATATTAAGCCAACTTTACCGATAACACCGGGCTTGTCGTAGTTCTTAAATACGATTATGTTGCCCGTAAGCTCTATTTCCATGTCAAAGCCGTCCATATAGACAATGCGGGCCTTATTGGGCTCAAACACCGTTCCGCCGATCTCAAGCGTCTTTCCATCATCGTATTCGGCTCTAATCAAAAGGTAATTCTTAAACTCTGTTGAGCCTTCAAATACCTTCGATTCAACCTCCACTCCCCTCTCCTTTGCTATGTAAGGTGCGTTAACGTAGTTTACATACTCATCTACCATATTTTTCAAAACACCTACAAGCGTGAATAAGCCGAGAGAGTTTGTGCAGCTTTCTATCTCTCCGTGTGGATAAACCGTAACCCTCTTTATGAAGCTCTTGATGTATTGAGACAAGAATGAACCCATGCGCTCCGCGAGGCCTAAGAACTGTTTACCTAACTCTGTGATCTCTTCCTCTTCCATCTTAATATTGACGGCATTTTCATAACCCCTGCCTTTCAAGGCATCTATAACGGATTTGGCTATACCCTCTGCTACCCTAACTTGGGATTCATACGTGTTTGCCCCAAGATGCGGCGTAACAAAAACGTTATCAAGTTCAAACAGTGGATGGTTTGGTTGGGGTTCGTTTTCGAACACGTCTATGCCCAAAGCCCTGATTTTGCCACTTTTTAAGCCATCATAAAGGGCCTTTTCGTTGTACAATCCACCGCGGGCGCAGTTTATCAAAATCACGCCGTCCTTCATTTTCTCAATTTCTTCCTTGTCTATCATGTTGTACGTCTCTTCAGTTTTCGGTGTGTGTATCGTTATGATGTCCGAAACCCTAAGTAGGTCATCCAGATTGTCCACTATTTTCGCACCAATCTTTGTCGCCTTCTCCTTTGGAATATACGGATCGTAGACAACGACGTTGGCTCCAAAGCTCATCACCCTTATTGCAACCTGCGTTCCTATTCTGCCCATACCGATGATGCCGACGGTTTTACCGTAAAGCTCAATACCCATCCACTTTTTCCTGTTCCATATGTGCTTGTATTTAAGCTCGTAATTTGCATTGGGCATAAAGCGGAGGCAGTTTAACATGTGCGTCAATGTGTGCTCTGTGGCTGCAAGTGTATTGCCCGTGGGCATGTTTAAAACGACAATACCCCTTTTGGATGCCTCATCCAAGTCGATATTATCCACGCCAACACCGGCCCTGCCTATGACCTTCAAGTTTTTGCAATAGCCTAAGAACTCTTTGTCGATGGTTGTTGAGCTTCTCGTTATGATTGCATCAACATCCGTAAGCTGTTTGGGTAATTCCTTCTTGTCAACACCGCTTTTTATTTCAACAACAATGTCTCTATCGTTTTTTAAAATCTCTATGCCCTTTTCAGAAATGGGATCGCAAACCGCTACTTTGTACATTGCTTAACCTCTCCTTTCAGCGCCTTGTCGAATTGCTTTTTGAAGAACTCATAACTTCTTTTGCCCATGCACTTAACGACAATACTGCCATTTTTGTCCAACAAAACGACGGTGGGCGTAGCCAAAATTCCTCCAACAGACCTAAGATCGCTCTTTGAGTGTATTCTCCACACAGGATACTTTATCCTCAAATCCTTGATAAAATCACCAATATCGTACCTATCCCTACTCAAACTTATACCCAAAAAATTGATCCTACACCAATACTTGTCGTAAAGTTCATTTATAACCTTCGCCTCTTTTTCGCAAGGTGGACAATCCGGATAAAAAAATATCAAGAGCACAGGCTTTTTGCCTAAGAAGTTGCTGACATTGGTTGTTGTGGAATTACCAAAATACGGAGAGTCAAGTTGAATGTCTATGTTTTTAGCTTGGGACACAAAGAAAACACCTAAAATAAAAGCAAGAATAAACACCATTCTTTTCATGGCCTCACCTCCCCAAAACGGCCTTTGCCGCTTCAGCAACAATCCTTATACATTCATCCACCAACTCGACCTGAGTGGACTCAGTTGTAATCCTTAACAAGGGTTCAGTACCCGAATACCTAACCACGATTCTTCCATTGCCATCTAAAATGTTCTTGCTCTTTTCTATGGCCCTTTGAATTTCTTCTATCTCCTCAAGCGGCGGCTTATCCTTGACAACAACATTGTACGTTTTCTGCGGTATCTTTTCAAAACCCTCGGTAAGCTCAGAGAGTTTCTTGCCGCTCTGCTGCATTATCGATAAAACTGCCAAAGCCGTGACAATGCCGTCGCCCGTCGTGTTAAAATCCCACAAAACCACATGACCCGATTGCTCGCCACCTAAATTGTAGCCCTTTTCAAGCATCCTCTTAACAATGTTTTTATCGCCAACATCGACACGCTCAAGTTTCACACCTATTCTTTTCAAGAAAAGCTCTAATCCATAATTTGTCATCACAGTTCCAACAACTGCATCACCTTTCAACGCTCCCTTTTCTTTCATGTTCCGCGCAAGTATGGCCAAAATGGCGTCGCCATCGACCAAATTGTATTTCTCATCAACCATCAAAACCCTATCACCGTCACCGTCGAAGGCTATACCTACATCTGCCCTGTAAAGCCTCGTTGCCTCTAAAATAGCGTTCGGATACGTTGATCCGCATTTATCGTTTATGTTAACACCATTTGGCTGATTGTTGATTGCTATCACCTCAGCACCGAGCTCTTCAAAGATCATCGGTGCAACCTTATACGTAGCACCATTTGCACAATCCAAAACGATCCTCAAACCCTCAAGTGAAACACTGTAAGGCAGTGTGTCTTTGGCAAACACGATGTATCTACCCAACGTATCCCTGATCCTATATGCCCTTCCGATTTTTTCACCCAAAGCGCCCTTGCCATCGAGTTTATCGCTCAAGATCAAATCCTCTATGGTTTTTTCAACCTCATCGTCCAACTTTAAACCCTCATGGGAGAATATCTTTATGCCGTTGTCATCGTAAGGATTGTGACTTGCAGATATAACAACACCTGCATCGCACCGCATACTGCGGACTAAAAACGCTATTGCAGGCGTTGGCATAGGACCAACAAGATAGGCATCTGCACCCATGGAAACGATACCGCTTGTTATGGCACTCTCAAGCATATATCCGGAAAGCCTCGTATCCTTGCCGATTATTATCTTTCTCTTTTTGTTTGGTGTTCCATTTAAGGCATAAACCAAAGCCTTGCCCAATTTATAAGCCACATCGCCTACCATTGGATAAACGTTTGCCTTTCCCCTAATTCCGTCTGTTCCAAACAGCCTCATAGTTTCACTCCAAAGTACTTTATCGAAAATGTCGCTATCGACAGATAGATTAAAAGACCCATGATGTCGTTCATAGCCGAAATGAACGGGCTTGCGGCAACAGCTGGGTCAACGTTTAGCTTCTTTAGGCCCAAAGGCAAGAATGCGCCGATAATTGTGGATAAGAACATGGACAGAAACAGCGATGAACCAACAACCAAAGCCAAAGGAAAGTTCCTCTGGAATATCAGAGCCATACTAAAGCCCAAAATGGCAAATAGCCCTCCTATGGACAGAGCCGTTTTTATCTGAATCCTGATGATCTTCCAAATGCCGCCCTCATCAAATTTACCAAGTGCCAAAGCCCTGACTACGATGGTCTGGGACTGCTGTCCCGTGTTTCCACCCAAAGCCATGATCAAAGGCATAAAAAACGATAAGGAGATAGCCGTTTTCAGTGTCCCGTCAAAGAACTTTAGAACACTTCCAGAGATGGACTCACCCAACAGGCTCATAATTAGCCACGGAGCCCTGTATTTTATAATGTTGATAACCCTTGTCTCCTCAAACTCCTCTTCGGATGTACCGATTAACTTGTAGATGTCCTCTGTTGTCTCCTCGCGAATAACGTCGATTATGTCGTCAACCGTAATAATTCCCACAAGCCTGTTTTTATTGTCAACAACGGGCACACACAAAAGATCGTATTTCTCGACGATCCGCGCAACCTCTTCCTGATCCATGCTCGTTCTAACGGAAATGATGTTTGTATTTGTGATATTCTCTATCTTCTCGTTCTTATCCGCAGTTATCAAAGCCCTTAACGTAACAACGCCAATTAGATGACCAAATTTGTCAACAACGTAAACGTAGATTATTCTCTTTTCCTTGCTCGCCTTTCTAATTGCTTCAAGTGCCTCCTCCACTGTCATGTCCTTGTCGATGGCGAAGAAGTCCGGGTTCATTATACCGCCTGCCGTATCCTCTGGATACTTTAGCAGGCTCGCAATCTCCTCTTTAAACTTGTCGCTAAAGTACTTTTGAACCTCCTCCTCAAACTCCTCGCTCAACTCTTCAAGTATATCCACTGCCTTGTCTGGCGATATCTTCTCCAAAATCGTTGCCGCTTCTCTTGGATTAAGCTGCTCCAACAGGCGAGCCGCTACCTTGTAATCATCCAGATACTCAATGGCTTCCGCTTTAAGATCCTTGTCTTCCAAAGCCTTAATTGAATAGATCTGCTCGTCGGGGGCGAGGTTCAAAAGCACCCTTGCAATATCAGCAGGATGCAGCTTGGACAGTATTTTATTTACGTTTTCCTTTGCCTCTTTTCTTATCAGCTTCCTTATGTTCTTTATGATCATCTCGTCGTAGATGTGCTCTTTCAACTCGCCAGCCGTCATACTACTTTAAAACCTCGGGTCTATGTATTCTTTTATCAGTGGCTCTTTCTTTGTCCAGTGTTCCTTTATCTTCACCCATAAATCGAGGTAAACCTTAGCTTTCAAAAATGCCTCTATTTCTTCTCTTGCCTGCTTTCCAATCTCCTTGATCAATCTACCGTTTTCACCGATAATGATCATCTTGTGAGCTCGTCTTTCAACGATAATATTGGCACGAATGTAGTATAGATCCTTCTCTTCTCTGTATTTCATCTCCTCAACGGTTACAGCCACATGGTAGGGTATCTCTTTTGCCACGTTGTTCATTATCTTTTCGCGTATAATCTCCGCTATTATGAAACGCTCGGTTTCCGTGCTTATAATGTCGTCTTCAAAGTACTTAGGTCCCTCTTCTAAAAGCTCCAAAATGGCGTTTAAGATCTTCTCCTTCGCATCTGGGTCTTTGATTAAAGAAACCTCTAAAATTGCGTTGAAATTAGCCCTTGACGTAAACTTTTCCTTTATCTCTTCAATCTGCTCCTTTGTCATCAAATCGGTCTTGTTAATCACCAAAATGGACTTCTTATTTTTCTGTTTAATCTTTGCAAGGTACTCCTCTAAAACCTCATCAATTTCACCGTGATTGTCGGTCATCACGAGCGCAAGATCGAAGTCCTCTAATGCCTCATCTATGTATTTTCTCATCACCTGATTGAGTTTTTTCTGGGACTCATGAATGCCGGGTGTATCGACAAAGATTATTTGATAATTCTCGCCGTTTAATATGCCCTTTACGGATTTTCTTGTCGCTTGAGGCTTATGGGACACAATGGCAATCTTCTCGCCTATCAAAAGGTTCAACAGCGTTGACTTTCCCACATTGGGTTTTCCTATAATCGCAACAAATCCCGACTTAAACACCGTTACTCTCCAGTTTCTCAACAGCCTCTCTCGCTGCGTTCTTCTCTGCTTCCTTTTTGCTTTTACCAATGCCGAAGCCGTATTTTACATCATTGATGTAAACATCGCAATAGAAAGTTTTATTGTGCTCCTGTCCCTCCTCTTTGACTATTACGTATGTGGGCAAGCAGCCAAATTTCTTCTGTGTCAATTCCTGAAGGTGTGTTTTGTAATCGAAAATTATGCCCTTCTCAACAATCATCTTGATCGTATCAGAAAGGTGATACTCTATAAACTGCCTTGCTTTTTCCAAACCCCTATCCAGATAGATTGCACCAACAATCGCTTCAAATGTGTCTTCAAGTATGCTGTCGTTGAACGTAATACCCTCTTTCCTTTCGCTTTTTCCAACAATTATGTAATTGTAAAGCTCAAGGCCTTTAGCAATCTCGGCAAGTGTTTTAGTATTAACACTCGCGGCTCTAATTTTAGATAGTCTTCCCTCATCCACTGTTGGGTAGTTGTTTATCAAAAACTCCGTAACAACAAGCTCCAAAACAGCATCACCCAAAAATTCGAGCCTCTCATTGGATTGGGTTTTGTCCCTTACGCTTGACCTATGTGTCAAAGCCTTCTTTAGAAGTTCCTTATTCTTGAACGAGTACTTTATTCTCTCCTCAACTTCCCCAATATCAAACATACCTGTCCATCGAATCCGCAAATAGTGTTGCTATGCATTTGTCGGGGTATTTCTCTTTCATTTTCAAAGCCACAAAATAAGCCGCACCGCTTGAAATACCCGCAAAAATGCCCTCATCTTTCACCAATTTTTTGTTGTACTCAATTGCATCGTCATCTTCCACACAAACAACTTCATCAATCAAGCTTAAATCGAGAACGTCCGGTTTAAAGCCAGCCCCCAAACCCTGAATTTTGTGCATACCGGATTTGCCTTTTGTAAGAAAGGGGCTCGAAGCAGGCTCAATGCCCACAACCTTTATATCTTTGTTGTGTTTCTTTAAAGCCCTTGCAACACCTGTAATTGTTCCACCCGTGCCTATGCCACAGACAAAAATATCCACATCGGGCAGTTGCCTTACAATCTCTTGACCCGTCGTTAATTCATGTATCTTTGGATTTGCACTGTTCTTAAACTGGTCAAGCATCAAGTAGCCCTCATTTACAAAATCCCTTGCCACCTCTATGGACCTTTTCATTCCACCGCTTGCCTCTGTTAGAACAACCCGTGCGCCAAAGCTCTCCATGATCCTAATCCTCTGCTTGCTCATGTTCTCTGGCATCACAATAACAGTTTCAATACCGAAGTAAGCACCCAAAAATGCAAGGGATATACCAGTGTTACCGCTCGTTGGTTCAACCAAGCCCTTCGATTTATCAATGAGCCCTTTGTTAAGGGCATCCTTCAGCATACCCCAAGCCGTTCTATCCTTGACAGAGCCTGTGGGGTTAAAGAACTCTAACTTTGCATAAATGCCCTTTTTTTTAAGTTCCACCAAAGGCGTGTTGCCAATTGTTTCAACAACATTCATAGCTTATCCACCATTTCATCAATATTTACGGAAATGTGTTTCTTTGTCTCATATGAGTGTGGCGTGTCGATGCAGTAGTGCGCCCCTATACTGCCTTTTCTTTGGAGTGCTGAGTAGGCAATTATGCTTGCCAAAGCCGCCATATTTCTCAAGGTTATACCCTCTTCGCAGTTGTAAGGCTGGTAATTTTTCAAAAATAAGGCCCAACTGCAGTTTAAGATCTCTTCCATCTCCTTGATTTTCCTAATCACACCAAGCTTTTCCCATATCGTTTCCCTTAGATCCATTATTCTTTTTCTTAAAAACTGCTTGTTACACGGCTTTTTGTCGAATTGTGGCCTTTCAAAATCCAAAACATCATGATTAACCGCGTACTCGCAAGCACTGTCAGCCGCCCTTTTTCCATAAACCAAACCCTCTAAAATCGAGTTCGATGCGAGTCTGTTTGCGCCATGAACACCGTTGCATGCCACCTCACCTGCTGCAAACACACCATTTATGGACGTTTTTGCATAAACATCGGTCTTAACGCC
>WFQR01000013.1 GCA_015486955.1 Hippea sp.
AAGCCGCACAATCACAGATAGAGTTGGTTAAAGCCCAGTTAAACAAAGCCACTTGGGACTATGGTAGAGCAAAACATCTGTTTAAAAAGGGTGTTATATCCAAAGATGCTTACGAGAAATACCTAACAAGTCTGAAAGTACTAAAGGCGACACTGAAAGCCAAAGAGGATCAGCTTGCCCAAGCCAAAGTATCACTTGTAAGCCTAAAGAAAGCTTTAAAACTCGCCGAAAGCCAATTAAACCTTGCAAAGCTCAACCTATCATACACCTTAATAAAAGCACCGCACAGCGGATTTATAACAAAGAAAAACGTCGAAGTTGGCAAATTCGTATCGCCACAATTACCAATCTGTGCAATTGTACCCAAAAACGGCGCGTGGATCGTTGCAAATTACAAAGAGACACAGCTTTACAAAATAAAGGTTGGCGAACCTGTGGAGATTTCAATAGACGCCTACCCATCAAAGACATTCAAAGGGCATGTGCAGAGTATCCAATTCGGCAGTGGTGAGGTGTTTTCGTTATTTCCACCACAGAACGCGTCGGGTAACTGGATAAAGGTTGTTCAAAGGGTTCCTGTAAAGATCGTATTCGATAAAAAACCCAACGTACCGTTAAGGGTTGGAATGTCGTGTGAGACAGTTGTTTTAGTCAAAAAATGAGCGAAGAGAACACAAATAAGTGGATCATAGCCGCATCGGTCATACTCCCAACACTAATGGAAATCGTTGACACAACAATAGTCAACGTCTCTTTACCTCACATTAGAGGCGGCCTTAGTGTTTCCATAGATGAGTCAACATGGGTTTTAACATCGTATATGGTGTCAAATGCAATAATAATACCCATCACCGGTTGGCTCTCCATCAGATTTGGGAGAAAGAGATATCTGATTTTCTCCATTTTGGCCTTCACGTTATTTTCCTTTGTGTGCGGTTATGCACCTTCATTCTTGCTACTTGTTGTGGCAAGATTTATGCAAGGTATTGCCGGTGGAGCACTTCAGCCAATATCACAAGCGATTTTACTTGAGTCTTTTCCTAAAGAACAACGCGGCATGGCAATGGCCGTTTTTGGCATGGGTGTAGTCGTTGGGCCTATTTTGGGCCCCGTTTTGGGTGGTTGGATTACGGATAACTGGGGATGGCGATGGATATTCTTTATAAACATCCCTATAGGCCTTTTGTCCGTTTTTTTGATCAACCTATTCGTATTTGACCCAAGTTACATCAAAAAAACCAAATCGGAAAGAATTGACTATATTGGTCTTGGTCTCCTTGCCGTAGCCGTCGGTTCATTGCAAATACTCTTGGACAACGCACAGAGAAAGGACTGGTTTGAATCACGCTTCATTACAACACTTGCAATTATCTCTTTCATTGGTTTCGTCCTTTTTATTTACAACGAAATCAAGGTAAAGCATCCTGTTGTTAATTTGAAGATATTCAAAGATAAGAACTTCTCTATCGGCAACATCGTCATGTTTTTGGGTTTCTTCGGCTTCTTCGGGACAATAGTTCTCTTACCACTCTACCTGCAAAACCTCATGGGCTATACGGCTTTTTTGGCTGGCCTTGTTTTAGGCCCCGGAGCTGTCACAACACTCATAGGCATGCCAGTAACAGGAAGGCTCTTGGGTAAAGGATTTGATCCAAGAAAATTGCTATTCTTAAGTTTGGTCATAAACGCAATTGCCGTAGACATAATGGCCCATTTTAACCTGCAGGCCGATTTTATAAGCGTCATACTACCAAGAGCACTTCAAGGCTTTGCCATATCTCTATTTTTCGTTCCTTTGGCTGCAGTAACGTTTGCAAATGTAGAAAACGAAGACATGGGGAACGCATCGGGCATCTTCAATTTCATAAGGAACATAGGTGGTAGTTTCGGTACATCCATTGTAATGACAATCCTCACAAGAAGGGCTCAGTTCCATCAATCACGGTTAGTAGAAAACCTCACACCCTTAAACGACGCATTTAATCAAGCACTTCAAATTTTAAGCTTAAATTTTCACTCCGTTATGCAACAATACGGAGCAATATACAGAGAGCTATTGAGACAATCCATGATGCTTGCCTTTAACGATTCCTTTTACTTTTGTGCAGCCCTGTTTGTTCTTTTGATGCCTTCTGTTTTTCTAATTGGTAAAATGCACAAAAGGGTAGACATGACAAAGTTGCATTAAACGGATAATTGTTCTAATATGGCAAAAAATGTTGGAGGTGGTTTATGGATATCAAATACGAGCTTAAACCTAAACCGGAGAGAAGGACAGAACCCTTTAAGCCGGACAAACCCTTACCCTTTGGTCTTTTAAGAACGGATCATATGTTTATCATGGATTATGAGGATGGTGAGTGGAAAAATCCAAGAATCGTTCCTTATGGTCCGATAGAAATTCCCCCGGGAGCTATAGCTTTGCATTATGGACAGGCAATCTTCGAAGGTGCCAAAGCCTTCAAACACGATGACGGAGAGATATACACATTCAGGTTGGATATGAACGCAAAGAGAATGAACAAATCGGCAGATATACTTTGCATACCACATATACCAGAAGAGGTTCAAATTGAGGCTGTTCATGCCCTAATTGACGTGGATAGGCTGTGGTTTCCCGAGCAGGAAGGTGCATCCCTTTACATAAGACCATTCATCTTTGCAACACAGGACTCCTTAGGTGTTCATCCAAGCACTCAGTACAAGTTCATGGTTATCCTTTCACCCAGCGGCCCTTATTATCCAAAGGGATTTACAAAGCCCATTAAACTATTGATTACAAAGAAGTTCCACAGGGCGGCACCTGGCGGAACAGGCAGTGCTAAAGCCGCTGGAAACTACGCCGCAAGTCTGCAGGCAGGGGAGTTTGCCGCTAAATTCGGCGCAAGCCAGGTGTTGTACTTGGATGTAACAAACACGTACATTGAGGAAGCAGGGGCAATGAACCACTACCACATACTCAAAGATGGGACAGTGGTGATACCAGAATTCACCGACACAATACTAAAGTCCATTACAAGCCAAAGTATTATGGAAATTGCGGACAAAATAGGCATAAAGGCAAAGCAAGAGCGCGTTAGATTGGATGATTTCATAGAAGGTGTGAAAAACGGAGAAATCATTGAAGCTGGTGGATTTGGAACAGCAGCTGTTGTATCCCCCGTTGGTGAGTACGTATTTGAAGATGGTAGTTCAATTATTGTAAACAACAATGAAATCGGTGAGTACTCAAAAAGGATTTATGAATATTACACAGGCATACAGACAGGCAAGATAGAGGCACCCAAAGGCTGGTTACAAAAGGTGGAAAGAAGGGTATGAGGGTTGCCCTCGTTGAATTTCTGAACGCCGTACCCCTTTACTATGCTTTAAAAAAACACATCGTCGACAACGATTTCGAATTCATATCAGACGTGCCGAGCCAATGTGCTCGGCTTCTCTTTGAAAAAAAAGTGGATATAAGCAACGCGTCGATTGTGGAATACGTAAACTCGGATAATTACAAGATCTTAAGGGACGGCTGCATATCAACGGCTAAGAGGGTTAAAAGCGTAGTTTTCTTTCTCTATAAGCCCTTAAACAAGATAAAGGTTGTTAAGCTTGACAAAAACTCAAAGACTTCCAATGCACTTGCAAGGGTGCTTTTCACTTACAAGTACAAGATGACCGTTGATTATGTTTTTGACGGCGATGCGGATTGTGAGCTTGTAATTGGTGATCGAGCCCTGAAGCGTTTAAATAGCGGTGCTGAAACAATAGATCTCGCTGTTGAATGGCATGAGTTCACACACCTTCCCTTTGTATTTGCAGCATGGATAACAAACAAAAGCCTCGATGAGAAGACTATAAAAAAGTTTTTGGAGGCAAAAGAGATCGGAAAAAGGCTTATAGATCGAATTTGTAGAGAATACACAAATGTAGCTCCAAAAGAAGAATGCCTAAGCTACTTAAAAGAAAACATATCCTACGATTTAGATGAGGAAAAAAGGGAATCGATAGAAACGTTCTTTGACCTTGCCTACAGATGCGGCGCAATAAAACGAAAGAGGGATCTTGTATTTATTTAGGAGAAATGGACGGTGCCTTTGTCAAGAGGTACTTTATGTCATCACTTGAGAACTCAACACCACCACCCAAAAAGGCCGTCCTCGTCCTTGAATTGAGTATCTCATCTACACCGCCAAATATGTCAAAGTGGCGCAACAATCTGTAAGTCAATTGGAACTTCATGTGTGCATTCGTGTCCCTTATATCGTTTGAATGGTTAAAATCAAAAACGTCAAGGCTTGCTTTAAGATTGTCCCCCAAAGCGTAGTAATCTATACCTGCACC
>WFQR01000014.1 GCA_015486955.1 Hippea sp.
AAACAAACCCGCTTGTAAAGATAGACGATGGAACACTGACACAAAAGCAGCCGATCATCAAAGACAATACCAAAGAAATCGATGAAGCCTTCAAAGAACGTTTCATATCTGACGAGGATAGCACTTCAGACATCATAGAGGCAACGGCGAGGCAGCAGGAAAGTTTAGAAAGATCTCTACTTAGGCAGCTAAAGTTTGAAATGGATCTAACCGAAAAGGATGAAGAGATAGCAAAACAAATCATATTCAACTTAGACGACAAAGGGTTTTTGGCAACACAGGTAGAAAGCATCGCCAAAAGGCTTTCCGTTCCGCTAAACAGGGTTGAAAACATCAGAAAGAGGATAACGCTCCTTGAGCCTTTGGGCTGCGGATGTTTGGATTACAGGGAATTCATACTCTTGCAGGCAAAAGAGGAAGAAGAAAGCATTGTGCCTTTGGTCGAAAGATTGCTTGAGGCCATAGACAATGCAAATAGAATGGATTTAGAAAAAATAAAGGCGTTTTCGGGCTTGGATGATGCAACGTTTAGAACTACAATGGAAAGGATCAAAAACTACATGCTCTATCCACTTGAAAATTATCACAGGATAGAAAACGAAAATTACATCCAACCCGACGTTTATGTAAAACGCGTGGGCAACGAATTGGTTGCAATCTTGGAAGATAAATACATAAACAGCGTTTCCATCGATGAAGAAATGCTCAAAAATTACTTAAAGGACAAATCGGCAAAGAAGTTCATTCAAGAAAAATACAGGCAGATCAGGGAGTTTATGTTGGCCGTTACAAATAGAAACAAAACGCTTTTAAAGACGGTCAATGTGATTTTAGAAAGGCAAAGGAAATTCTTCGATGATGGCATTATAATGCCTTTGACACGCAAAGAGGTTGCCGAAATTTTAGGTTTCAACGTGTCAACAATAACAAGAACGGTAAGCAACAAGTACTTGGAATACAACGGAAAAATCATGCCTTTAAGCACGTTTTTCTCATCTGGATTAAGTGAAAATGTATCAAAGGAGTACGTAAAATCCCTAATAAAGGAGATGATCGAGAAAGAGGACAAAAGCAATCCTCTAAGTGATGACCAAATTAGAGAAATGTTGAAAGAAAAAGGCATAGAAGTAACACGCAGGACGGTTACAAAGTACCGAAAAGAGATGAATATACCAAGCAGTAGAGAAAGAAGATGAAATTCAAGACAGCCATATTAACGCTTTTATCATCGAAAGACTACAAACCCCTAAGCGGTTCGGAAATTAGAAGGAAATTGGGCATATCAAAGAAACAAAAGGGGGCATTTTATAAGGAATTAAGAAAGCTCAGAAAAGAGGGAAAGATTAGGAAAATTTCCAAAAGCAGATACGTAATGGCAAAGCCAAAACCCTCACACATACCCATTTTGAGCGGCACTTTGGTGTTTAAGGAAGGCGTTTACTTCTTAAGTAACAATGAAGAAGAGGTGAGATTGCCCAACCTGATAAATACCCTCCACGCCGTTGAGGGCGACGAAGTTATCGTAAAAGTTGAAAGAAGAAAGATCGGCATAACGGCAAGGATCGTCAAGGTAACAAAGAGGCGGCTAAAAAACATAATAGGATACTTGGTCAAGGTTCCAAAGGGTTGGATTGTTGATCCAATAGAGAGAAAGATACCGTTTGTTGTCAACGTAAAGGAAGCGGATGAAGGGTTAAAAGAGGGTTGGCTCGTTTTATGTAGAATTACATCAATGGGAGAAAGAAAGAATGCAGTCTATGGCAAGATAGAAAAGGTGTACGGAGATCCATTTAACATAGAGATCGACAAAGAGGTTGTCATAGACAAGTTCAACCTGCCCCATGAGTTTTCCAAAGCTATAGAAAGTGAACTTGAAACAATAGAAGAGCCAAAAGAAGAAGACTTTGTAGGCAGAACGGATTTTAGAAGCTTGCCAACAATTACAATAGATGGAGAAGACGCACGTGATTTTGATGACGCAGTTGACATAGAAGAAACAGAAAACGGCTTTAGACTTTACGTTCATATAGCGGATGTCTCAAACTACGTAAAAGAAGGCATGGCGTTGGACAAAGAGGCATTAGAGCGGGGTTTCAGCGTATATTTCCCCGAAGCTGTAATACCGATGCTCCCCTTTAAATTATCAAACAACGTATGTTCACTTGTCCCGGACAAAGACAGGCTTACCGTCAGCGTCATCATGGACATATCGAAGAACGGGGCTATTAGGCGATACAAAATCAAAGAGAGCGTGATTAGAAACAAGCACAGGATGACATACGAAGGTGTCCAGGCAATACTTGACGGCGAAAAGAAGGTAGATGAGCGTTTAGAGAAAACGTTAAAGACAATGGAAAAGCTCGCAAAGATCTTAAGAAAAAGGAGATTTAAAAAAGGAAGCTTGGATCTTGACATACCAGAACCTTATGTAGTTATGGAAGATAACGAAATTGTAGACATTAAAGAAAGGCCTCACATGTTTTCACACTGCATCATTGAGGAGTTTATGCTTGCGGCAAACCTATGCGTAGCAGATTTCTTAAAGAAACACTACGAGTACTACATAAGACGTGTTCACGATGACCCAGACCCTGTTAAATTAACGATACTGTTGACCTTCTTGAGGAAGATGGGCATAAAGTTTGAACTGCCGGATGAGTTTTCATCCAAAGACCTGCAAAAGATCTTAAACGCTGTGAAAGAAGAAAAACAAAAGAGGATCGTTTCATACATGCTTTTGAGATCCTTGAAACGTGCTGAATATTCCATACAAAATAAAAGACATTTTGCTTTAAATTTCGATAATTACACGCACTTCACCTCCCCCATCAGGCGCTACCCCGACCTTGTGGTTCACAGGATGGTCAAGGATGTGCTAAACAAGCGTAAAAATGACTACTCAAATCTAAAGGACGTTGTCCAAATCATAAAAAACAGGGAACTTGCAACGGAGAATGCAATGTTCTACATGAATGACATAAAGGCTGCACAATTCATGAAAAACCATATAGGCGAAGAATTTACAGGTACAATTACCACGATCATTCCTACGGGGTTCTTTGTGAGACTGAAAGAGTACTTTGTTGAAGGCTTTGTCCCTGCACATCAATTGAAGGATGACTACTACCAGTACGTTGAGTACATGTATGCAATGGTAGGCAAAAGGAAAAGAAGGGTGTTTAAATTGGGCGATGATGTGAAGGTTATGCCCATATCGGTAGACAAATTCGCAGGGGAAATAGACTTTACAGTGGTTTAGAGATGGTGATAAACATCGGTTTTGGAAATTACGTAAACAAAGAGAGAATTGTTGCAATAGTAAACCCCAATTCGTCACCAATAAAAAGACTTAGGGAAACATTGGAAAAAGAAGGTAGAGTTATAGATGCCACACAGGGCAGAAAAACAAGGGCATTGATTATTATGGACTCTGGTCATATAATCCTTTCTGGCATCGCCGTTGAAACGCTCGCTGAAAGGGTTAACCAATGAAGGGTGTAATATTCGTCATTTCATCACCAACGGGCGTGGGAAAGACAACAGTATGTGAGATCATACAGAAAAAAAGGGATGATGTAGAAAGGGTCATCACACATACAACAAGAAAACCAAGACCAGGTGAGAAAAACGGCAGAGACTATTACTTTGTAGATGCAGAGACATTCAAGAAAATGATCAGAAACGGTGAATTCGTTGAATATGCACTGGTTCACAACAACTACTATGGAACCAGCAAAAAGGCATTGAGCGATGTTTTGGAAAAAGGCAAAAATCCTGTTCTTGCCATTGATGTGCAGGGTGCCAAAAATATAATGAACTGGATCGACAGGGTCGTTAGCATCTTTATACTGCCACCATCCTTTGAGGAATGGTTGAATAGATTAAAGAAAGACAAAAACAGGGATGACTTAGACATAAGATTGAACACAGCCCTAAGGGAATTAGATGAAATTGGGCACTTCGACTATTGTATCGTCAATGACGATCTGGATCGGGCGATAGATGATATTGAAAGGATTATTGACACGTCAAGGCTTAAATTGAGCTTTTTTAAGGATGATTTTTTCAATTTAGCAAAGAATTTAAAAGAAAAAACCAAAGAGTACCTGGAGGATAAAGATGGAAAAGCTGTTCATGCCTGAGGTTATAAACGGCGCACTAAAGCACTTCGACAATAGATATGAGCTTGTTAGAGCTGCAGCCATAAGGGCAAATTCACTCTTAAGGGGAGACAAACCCCTGATTGACGAAAGAATTGCCAAACAGCATAAATACACAGTAGTTAGCCTTTTGGAGATTAAAGAGGGATTGTGGACGAAAAAATAGATGGCCCAATTAGACAGCTTTATGAAAGTTTCAAAAGCGAGATAAACGTACCGTTTGATGAGAAGAAGTTAGACGAAGCGTTTGCATTTGCCTACGAAAAACACAAAGGTCAAAAGAGGGCATCGGGGGAGAGCTACATAATCCACCCAATAGAAGTAGCCAAAATCGTCAATCAATTCTACGTAGACGAAAGTTCCCTCATTGCAGCCCTACTCCACGACGTTTTGGAAGATACCCAAACCACAGAAGACGAAATAAAAGAAAAGTTTGGAGAAGATGTACTGTTTCTTGTTAAAGCCTTAACAAAGATAAGCAAAATAAAATACAAGTCCACAGAGGAAAACCAAGCCGACAACTTCAGAAAGATGATCGTCGCAATGGCAAGCGACCTTAGAGTTATACTGATTAAACTCGCAGATAGGCTTCACAACATGCGAACGATCTGCTACCTAAACGAAGAAAAGCAAAAAAGAATAGCGCGCGAAACACTCGATATCTACGCACCTATTGCCCACAGGCTTGGTATATATTGGCTAAAATCTGAACTGGAAGACTTAAGCTTCAAATACCTATACCCTGAGGAATATGAGAGAATAGAGCGAAAAGTCAACGAAATAATTCAGAAAAAGAAAGAGATTATCAAGTTTATTGAAAATAAAATTAAACAAGACATGGAAGAAGCGGGCATAACCTGCACTGTGAGCGGAAGGGTAAAACACCTATACAGTATCTACACAAAGATGCAGAGAAAAAGAGTCGACTTCGACGGCATACACGACCTGCTTGCTGTTAGAATCATAACAGAAACGGAAAAGGATTGCTATGCCGCATTAGGCATTATACACAAGAACTACAAACCCCTTCCGGGCAGATTCAAAGACTACATAGCTCTGCCAAAACCAAACATGTACCAGTCGCTACATACAACCGTATTTGGACCGAGCGATACAATCGTAGAGATACAGATAAGAACAAAGAAGATGCATGAGATAGCAGAAGAGGGTATTGCAGCCCATTACAAGTACAAAGAGCAAAAGATAAGCATAATAGACAAACACGATCAGCAGTTTCTCTGGTTAAGACATCTTTTGCAATGGCAACAGGAAGTTAAAAATCCCAAAGAGTTCTTAAATACCATAAAGATAGACCTATTCAGGGGTGAGGTTTACGTATTTACGCCTGCAGGCGATCTGAAGGTCTTACCACGAGGTTCAACACCTGTTGATTTTGCATATGCCATACATACAGAAGTGGGCAACAGATGTGTGGGCGCCAAAGTAAATGGAAGAATAGTTCCACTCGATTATAAACTAAACAATGGCGACATCGTAGAGATCTTTACCCAAACCAACCATACACCGTCTAAGGATTGGTTAAAATTCGTTGTTACAAGCAAAGCGAGAAGCAAAATAAAACAGAAGGTTAGGGAAAAGGAAAAGAAAGAGGCTGCGGAGATTGGAAAAAGCATGCTTTCTCGTGAGCTTGCTAAAATAAATAAGAACCTACAAACATTTTTGAAAGAGGAAAAATTAGAGGAAATTATAACAAACTTCGGATGCAACACAATCGATGAACTGTTTGAAAAGATAGGTTTTTTAAAAATTCACCCATCGAGCGTTGTAAATAAAATCTATCCCGCACAGAAGAAGAAAACGGTAAAACCAGTTGAAAAGAAAGAGATCTACAAGGTAAAGGTAGATGGGATAGACGACGTAGTTGTGAGATTGGCAAAGTGCTGCAATCCCGTTGTTGGAGACGACATAGTTGGATATGTAACAAGAAACAGGGGCATAATCATTCATAGAGTAGACTGCGAAAACATAGCCCGTTTAGGTTATGATAACGAAAGGCTTATTGAGGTTGAATGGGATACGGATATCAAGCAAACAATGCCCGTTAAATTGAAGATCAAGGTAACAAACACGATGGGTATACTCGCCCGCATAACAAATCTGTTGTATCAGATGGGTATAAATTTAACAAACCTGAAAATAATATTCCTTGACAAATCACATGAAAAAGTTCTAATTGATATAGACATTGAGGTATCATCCAGGTTCGAGCTTGAAAAGCTCATTGGCAATCTGAAAAAGATGGAAGAAGTTTTAGAGATAGAAAGGGGTAAACCCTACTACAAAAACTACAAAAAGAATAGGCGGTGATGGTTATGTTTAAGTCAATTATTAACTATTTTTCAAACGATCTGGCTATAGATTTGGGCACGGCAAATACGCTCGTTTATGTAAAATCAAGGGGCATAGTCTTAAATGAGCCCAGTGTTGTTGCCGTAAAAACCGATTCTAAGGGCGGGAAGAAGATATTAAGCGTTGGAAAAGAAGCCAAAGAGATGGTTGGAAGGACGCCAGGCAATATAGAGGCTATTAAGCCTTTGAAAGATGGCGTTATAGCCGATTTTGAGGTTACGGAACGGATGCTGAGGTACTTCATAAAGAAATCAAAGGGTAAACGCAGCATTTTCAAGCCGCGCATCATCATAGCCGTGCCTCATGGAATAACGCAGGTGGAAAAGAAGGCAGTTAAGGAATCTGCCATCGATGCCGGTGCAAGGGAGGTCTATCTCGTTGAAGAGCCTATGGCTGCCGCCATTGGATCGGGCTTGCCCGTTCAGGACGCAATAGGCAGCATGGTTGTTGATATTGGTGGCGGAACAACAGAGGTTGCTGTAATATCGCTGGGAGGCATCGTCCATAGCGTTTCTGTTAGGGTCGGTGGTGATAAAATGGATCAAGCCATAGTGAACTACATAAAGAAACAGTACAGCATACTGATTGGCGAAAGCACAGCAGAGTCTATAAAGATACAGTTCGGCAGTGCATACCCCCAAGAGAATGAGGATGAAAACGAAAGGATTCCAGTCAAAGGCATCGATCTAATAACGGGCGTTCCTACGTCTATAGAAATAACAAAAGAGGAAATCAGAAAAGCCTTAAAAGACCCTGTAAATGTAATCGTTGCGAGCGTGAAGGACGCTTTAGAGAAAACACCACCTGAACTTGCAAGTGATATCGTAGACAATGGCATTATGTTAACGGGTGGAGGGGCTTTGCTTAAAGGTTTAGACAAACTCATTCACAAAGAAACGGGGCTTCCCGTAACCGTGCATGATGAGGCTCTATTTGCCGTTGTAAAAGGTGTTGGAATGGTTTTGGATAACATAGATCTACTTGGAGAAGTTACAATAGATTAGTTAAATGCGATTAATCCTTCTATATGTCGTTTTAGCCCTTTTTTTCAACATCATTTTCAGCACATTTCCTTCGGTGGGTAAGTTTGTAAATCACAGTTTAACCAATTTCATCTTATTTGTATCGTACCCAACAACAAAGGCCTTGAGTTGGTCTCAAAATCTAATCAACAATTACGTCGTATTGATAAACACCCAAAGTGAAAATAGAAAACTAAAGGAAAAGTTAGCAAAATGTAAACTGTATGCAAATGTATTGAAAAAGAAATTGGATGATAGTGAGAAAGAAAAGGAAATATTCAAGCTTATTGAGGCACCTTTTACTTTCAAGAGTAACTTTAAAACAGATTTCATATACTTAAGGATAAGCAAAAGGATTGATCTAAACAAGAATTACTGTTTTGTCCTATCAAATAAACTCACGCTTGTGGGAATAATATCAAAGAGAACAGGAAAAAACATATACTCTGCTAAAACAGTCTTTAACCCCAGCTTTACAGCGGACGTGTTCATACTGTCCAACAACAAAAGGTATAAGGCTTTGTTCATAGGCAACCCATACACACCCAAGGCAGAATTCTTAGACCCCAATGTAAAAATAAAAGATGGAGATGGTGTCTACACAAGCGGTGATTTTGACGTATATCCACCGGGTCTATTTTTAGGAACGGTTCAGTCTATCAAAAATGTAAATGGGTATTATAAGGTAGCATACTTAAATATCAGCAGGGATTTTTTTAACAGCTGGAAGGTGCTTGTGCTATGCAAAAAAAGGTAACAAAGGCAATACTCTTGGGTTCTATCTTGCTTGTACTATCCATAGATCTTTCAGAGGTAATAAACTTCATCTACATATTACCTTTCGTTATGCCCTTCGTAATGCTTTTGGCGGCATCTGAAACAGAGCTTTATAATAGCGGATTAAATTACTCTGTTCCTTTCACGTTTGGTTTAATAAGTGACATTTCTATCTTCGAAAACACCTTTATCCTTTGCCTTGCCCTACCCTTACTCACTTACATTATAAAATACCTATTTAAACGTCTTAAAATACCCAAAGAACCCATTTATTTTACCCTATGTCTAATATACTCAATTTTCACATACTTTATGCAATCCCCTTTATGGGTCAGTTTAATTTCTCTGGGTTATACGTTTTTAGCATGGAAGATTTTTGACTTTATATGTTCTAAGGTCCTGCAAGAAAAAGAGAATGGCGAGACGTGACAAGTACATTCTAAAAATAGACAGCATAAAGAAAAATCTAAAATACATTGTTGCAGTCATAGCGGTGTCATTTACGGTTTTAGTATTGAGGCTTGCTTACCTACAAATTGTAAAAAATAAATACTTCTCAATGCTTTCTGAAAAAAATATTATTAGGCTCATACCCATTATACCACCACGAGGCGATATAGTTGCCTCTGACGGCTCATACCTTGCAAAGAACGTACCCTCGTTTTCCGTATACCTGTACAATTCACCCGAGTTAAAGAAAAACAAAGGGGTCATAAAAAGAATAGCGA
>WFQR01000015.1 GCA_015486955.1 Hippea sp.
CCGTCGTGGACCTTCCTTCCAAAAAGTCTATAAACTCAACCCTGCCACCATAGCTCTTTACAAAATCGCCACCAACAACACCCTTATCCTTCCAATCTGCCCCCTTAATCAACACATCTGGCCTTATGGTTTGGATTAACTTTAACGGCGTATCTTCGCCAAAGATGACAACATAATCAACGCTATTCAGTGCTGCAAGCACAATGGCCCTATCAAGCTCGCCATTTATCGGCCTTTTTTGACCTTTAATCCTTCTAACGGATTCATCGGAATTCAAACCCACAATCAGAACATCCACCAAGTTTTTGGATTTCTCAAGATAGGTAACATGGCCTGAGTGTATTATATCGAAACAACCGTTCGTAAAGCCTATGATCTTCCCCTCAAATCTACACCTATCGGCTATTACCCTTATCTTTTCAAAATCAACTATCTTATCGTGCAAACTCATCTTCCACTATCCCGCATATGATATGAATGACAAATCCATGCACCTCTTGAATTCTTGGCGTTGATAACGAGGGAACGACTAATGCCAAATCACACACATCCTTTATCTTTCCGCCATCCTTACCCAATAATCCCACAGTTTCAATGCCCATCCCCTTTGCTATTCTAAGGGCCTTAAACACGTTCTCAGAATTTCCAGATGTACTTATGCCAATTAAGACATCACCCTTTTTCCCTATGGCCTCAACCTGCTTTGAGAACACATCGTCAAACGAATAGTCGTTTGCTATGCTTGTTAAATTGGATGTGTCGGTGGTCAAAGCTATAGCAGGCAACGGTCTCCTCTCCTTTAAAAACCTATTGACAAACTCAGCCGCCATGTGTTGGGCATCTGCTGCCGACCCGCCATTTCCACATATCAATAGCTTACCACCGTTTCTAATGGCATATATGATCCTATGCGCAATATTATCTATTAAGCCAAAATCCAAATTATCCAAAAGATGCTTGAGTTCGTTTATTCCTTGCAAAAAATCGCTCTTTTTCATAACATACCCTCCGTGTTCGGTAGAATATTAAACAAAAACCAAAAGTCAACAACAATATTCGAAAACGGCAACAGCACAAAACTAAATTTTAAGTCCAAGTACGACATAGGTGACATAATCAATTCAAGCGATGAATTGCTATCAAAATGCACTAACCACGCTCCGCTAAAAAAATTACAAGAAACATTTGAATATTACAACAAAAAGATAGAGTTCGTAGAAAAAATAAAGGAATTTTTCAAAAAAAGAGGCTACAGAGAGGTTATTACAAAAAAATTGAAAAAAGAGATCATAAAAGAGCCGAACATTTCCTACATAAAAACACCTTACGGTTACCTTGCAAGCTCGCCAGAGATTGAGATAAAAAAGCTCCTCTGTTTGGGTTTTGATAAACTATTCGAATTATGCTATGCATACAGGGATGACTTTGAGGATAATCTGCACAAAAAAGAGTTTTTAATACTTGAGTGGTATAGGGTTTTGGCAACACCGTACGATATAAACGAAGAGTTTGTAGAGCTTATAAAATACCTAAACGGAAAAGATACAATCCAGTACAAAGACTATAACGTTAACCTAAATAAAATAGAATACAAAAGCTATAGGGAACTGTTTGAAACACACGCATCTTTAGATATAGAGGATTTTGACATAGAAAAGGCAAAAAACACTTACAACATAGACGGAACAAACGATAAAAACGAGATCTTGGATGCCATATTTTCTTTAAAAATCCAAAGGCACCTCGGTGTTAACCATCCAACGGTGGTGTACGATTTTCCAAAGGAAAGGGCAGCGCTTTCAAAGATAGAAAACGGATACGCAAAACGATACGAACTTTACATCGCCACAATGGAGCTTTCAAACTGCTACTTGGAAGAGACAGATCCAAGAGATATAAAGAACAGATTTAAAGAGATTGACAGCGAGTTTGTAAAAGCTCTGGAATTTGGTATGCCTCCGACAAGTGGCATAGCTGTTGGCGTTGACAGACTCTTTATGCTGTTAAACAACCTAAATTCAATAGACGAGCCAAAATGGTAAAGCTCCTTATAAAGATTACAATAAGTGCGATACTCATAATTCTCATTTTATACAAAATCGACGTGCACAAACTCTTAAACATGATGTTGAAAATAGGCGTAGTTGAATTTTTTGGCCTTTCTGC
>WFQR01000016.1 GCA_015486955.1 Hippea sp.
AGAAAACGTCGGATTGGTAGAGGTTGAACTCGGAACCCCTATAAAGACCGTAGTTTATGACATAGGGGGTGGAGCTCCAAGTGGTAAAAAGGTAAAAGCAGTACAAACTGGGGGTCCAAGTGGAGGTTGTATCCCTACAAAATTCTTTGATTTACCAATAGACTACGAGAACCTTACAAGCGTTGGCTCAATAATGGGTTCAGGTGGAATGGTCGTTATGGATGAAAATACATGCATGGTAGATACGGCTAAATTCTTCTTAGACTTTACAGTTGATGAATCTTGCGGAAAGTGCGTCCCCTGCAGAGAAGGGTTGAAACACATGCTATTCATCTTAGAGAATATCACAAAGGGCAACGGCAAAGAAGAAGATATTGAAACATTGGAGCAACTTTCAGAGACAATAAAGACCACTTCACTCTGTGGACTTGGACAAACCGCACCAAATCCGGTAATAACCACTATAAAGTACTTTAAAGATGAATACTTGGAGCATATAAACAGCAAAAGATGTCCGGCTTTAGTATGTGCAGCCCTAATAGAATTTGAAATAGATCAAAGGAAATGTACTGGCTGTGCAGTATGCGCAAAAAGATGTCCGGTTAAAGCGATAGATGGGATAATAGGTAAAGGAGAAACTTTCAGGATTGACCCAAACAAGTGTATAAAATGCGGCACATGTCTCGATGTATGCAAGTTTGATGCCGTTATAAAAACATCCAAAGGAGTAGTGAATGGAAAACAAGGACATACAAGTTCTCATTAATGGGCAAGAATTTAAAGCCAAGGAAGGTGAGTTAGTTATAGACATAGCAAGAAGGAACGGTATATTCATACCAGCATTGTGCTATGAAGAATCCCTCAAACCCTATGGTGCATGTAGAATGTGTATAGTTGAAATAAAAAATGAAGGGGTTAAAAAGAAGATAACTACATCTTGTACATTGCAAGCATTTGATGGGCTTTCTATTGAAACCGACTCAGAAGAGGTTTTAAAACACAGAAGAATGCTTCTTGAACTGTACCTCGCTCAAGCCCCCAATTCAGAGAAAATAAAGGAGCTGGCACAAAGGTACGGTGTTAAAAAAACAAGGTTTAAAGAAAAATTCAGAGAGAACGATCCACTTAACAATAGCTGCATACTGTGTGGATTATGTGTCAGGGTTTGCAACGAAATAATGGGTGCAGGTGTGATAGGTTTTATAGGCAGAGGAGAGAAAACAAGAATAAATACACCATTCTTTGAGAAAAGTGACCTATGTTTGGGATGCAGGGCTTGTGCTGAAGTGTGTCCAACGGGTGCAATCAAGTTTAGCGATGAAGGTAACATCAGAATAGCAAACTCTTGGAGCAATACCTCTGTGGAACTGAAGAAATGTAAGATGTGTGGCAAATATTTTGCACCGTCCAAATTAGATGAGAAAATTGACAGCATATATTACTACAGGGATAAAAACAATGAATTGAGAGACCTATGTCCCGACTGCAGGAGAAAAGTAATAACCAAAAGAATTAATTTAATTACAGAAAACGAGGTTGAAAGGTATGCCAAGTAAGGGAAAAGAAAAGATATTTGAGGTAGCAGAAGAGCTAAAGAAAAGAACTTCGGCAGAAAATAAAGGGTTTAAGGTTGTTGTTACCGGAAAAGGCGGGGTTGGCAAAACAACAACAACGGCTATTCTGGCACACCTGTTTGCAAATGATGGATATAACGTTTTGGCCGTTGATGAAGACCCTCAGATGAATCTCCCATTTGCGCTAGGTGTGGATAAGGCGAAGGCTTCCACCATCATTCCCCTCTCCAAGAACCTGGATTACATTGAGGAAAAAACAGGCGCAAGACCTGGAACATCGTGGGGACTATTTTTGAATTTGACGCCGGACATCTCCGATGTTGTGGATAAGTTTGGCATCAGGATTAAAGATAATTTGAGTGTTCTGGTTATGGGTACTGTTGTACAGGCTGCGACAGGTTGTTTGTGTCCTGAAAATGCACTATTGGATGCCGTTATGAGGTATATCTCTTTAAAAAGGAATGAAATGATTCTACTCGATACACAGGCTGGCGTTGAGCATTTCGGTAGGGCGCTTGCAAAGGGTTTCAGGCACTGTGTAGTTGTTACAGAACCAACATTTAACTCTATGGATGTGGCCAAACATACGGCAAAACTTGCAAGACAGATAGGAATTCCCAATGTTTTTTTGCTTGTTAATAAGGTAAGGGTTGAAAAGGATAAGAGTAAAGCACTTGAATACATAGAAAATGAGAGTTTGTTTGATAGGGTCTTTTTTACACCATTTGATGATAAAATTCTTGAATGCGAACCGTACATAGAACCTATCCTTAAAAAGGACAACGACTTTCTAAAAACCTTGATAAAACTGAAAAATGAGCTTGAAGAAAGAGATAAAAAATTTACAATGCTCCAGTGAGTATGAAATCGGTAAAAATCATTAAGTAGGAGGTAATTATGGACTTGAAGCGCAGAGCCTTTATTCTTTTATCCTTCGTGATCCTCTTCAACATCGTGTCTTGGTCTTTGTTTCTCTTTGCTACAAAAGCATCCATGGCTCTCTTAAGCATCGGTGGGCTTGCGTATCTGTTTGGTCTCCGCCACGCCTTCGATGCAGACCACATAGCAGCCATAGACAATGTTACACGAAAATTGAGGCAGGATGGCAAGAAACATGTGGGCGTTGGTCTTTTCTTTTCATTAGGGCACTCAACAGTTGTTATCATTATGTCCTTGATTGTTGTTATAGTCGTTAGAGGTTTCTCACCGGCTATAAAGAGCGCAGAAAACATAGGTGGTGTATTCGGCACTGTAGTCTCTGCAGGCTTTTTGA
>WFQR01000017.1 GCA_015486955.1 Hippea sp.
AAACAGGGTGGGGGTGTGAAGATGAGGCTTGGAGTGAATATTGACCATGTGGCTACGATTAGACAGGCACGGAGGACCGTTGAGCCCGAGCCGGTTTATGCTGCCCTGCTTGCCCAAGAGGCTTTAGCGGATGGTATCACGGTGCATTTGAGAGAGGATAGACGTCATATTCAGGACAGCGATGTTTACCAGATCAAAAGTGTTATAAAGATACCGTTGAATTTGGAGATGAGCTTGAATGAGGAGATTGTTAAAATTGCATTGGATGTTAAGCCACACCAGGCGACAATTGTGCCTGAAAATAGGCAAGAGATAACAACCGAGGGTGGATTGGACGTTGCTGCGAATTTTGACAGGGTGAAGGATGTTGTTAAAAGACTTAAAGATAACGGTATTATTGTAAGCCTGTTTATTGACCCTTTGGAGTGGCAGGTTGATGAGGCAAAAAACGCTGGGGCAGACGCTGTTGAGTTCCATACGGGCAGTTATGCCAACGCTAAAATTGGTAGGGAGAGGGAGATAGAACTTGAAAAACTCGTTAACGCTTGTAAATACGCTAAATCTTTGGGATTGCATGTCCATGCTGGTCATGGTTTAACCTATGAAAACGTAAGACCTGTGGCTGCCATTGAGGAGATTGAGGAGTTAAACATAGGCCACAGTATCATAGCTAAAAGTGTTTTTGTGGGGCTGAAAGAGGCGATACGCTTAATGAGGCAGTTAATTCAAGAGGCGAGATGGAAGTTGGTATAGACATTGAAGAGATCGAACGGATAAAGAGTGCGCACAAGAGGTGGGGCAAGAGGTTTTTAAGTAGAATATTCACAAAAAGGGAGTTGGATTACTGTTTTTCAAAAAGAAACCCCTATCCCTGTTTGGCTGGTAGGTTCTGTTCAAAAGAGGCTGTAATAAAGGTATTTGACGGTAAAATTGGCTTTTTAGACATAGAAATCGTGAATGAGGGTAGTGGAAGACCGTGCGTTTATGTGAAAGGGAAGTTGAGCAATGTGAAGATCTCCATATCCCACTCACGGTTGTATGCCACTGCCATAGCTTTGAAAGATGAATGAAATTGAAGCCTATAGGGAGTTTAACTCTATTCTCAATAGCCTAAATCCATATTCTATGGATTTGACACTGGATAGGATCAAGGCCTTTTGCTTGAAAATTGGTAACCCCCAAGACGGTTTTAAATCCATCTTGGTTGGCGGTACAAACGGCAAAGGGAGTGTATGTCAGTATTTAACAGACTGTTTTGTTTCAAGTGGGTATGTGTGCGGCACGTACACATCGCCGCATCTAATTTTGCCCAATGAGAGGATCAGGATAAACAATAGACCAGTTGATTTTTCCACTTTGCTTGAATATGCAAAGTTTATACAGGGCATAAATTTTGAAGGGCTGACGTACTTTGAGTTTCTAACAGTTCTTGCCTTTTTGGTGTTTAGGGATTTTGGTGTCGATATGGCTGTATTGGAAGTGGGTATGGGTGGCGAGTTTGACGCGACAAACGTTGTTGATCCGATTTTGAGCGTTCTAACATCCATTTCCCTTGACCATGAGGAGCATTTGGGGAAAACGATTGAAGAGATAGCACTTACAAAGTCTAAGATAATAAAACGGTTGGGTGTTGTGTCAAGGAACGATGATATAGTTGTGGATGTAATCAAAAGAGACGTTAAGGTCCCCGTTTACATTGTTGATAATGGGTATTTAAAGAAGGCACAGGATCTAAGCGTCAAAAATGCTGTGAATATGGACAATATTGCCGTAACGCTCCTTGCTATAGATGTTTTGAACGAAGAATATGGGTTTGGCTTGAGATACGATGCCATAAAAAAGAGCTTTTGGCCTGGTAGATTTCAAGTGTTGAAAGTGAATGATAAGACGGTGGTTTTGGACGGTGCCCACAATGTAGCGGGTATGATTAATTTAAAGAATTTGCTTAAGAAAATTGGTATTTTCAATAACGGCAGTGCTCTTGTTTTCTCAAGTTTGACGACAAAGAGGTGGAAAGAGGGCTTGAGGCAAATTATGGATGGTTTTGAATGTATCTGTCCTGTTGGAATAAAGTACCGGTTGGGTGTTTATCCCTATGAGATAGAGGATTTTTTGAGATGTGAAAATTTTAATGGAGAGATAAGTGTTTTTGAAAGCGTAAATGAAGCATTAAATCAACTTTTAGCATCGGAATTTAAAAATGTCGTTATCGCAGGCTCACTCTACCTTGTGGGTGAGGCTTTGGCGTGTCATTTAATTGAATGAAAAAGGCGGCATAAAGCCGCCGAGTTTTACTCTTCTTTTGTTACCCCGTACTCTATGCCGCACTCCTCTCTCTTTAAGAGCCACTCCCAATGGGCATCAACCTGTCTCTGGAACTCTTCAATCAGGTATTCGTTACCTTTCTTGAACAGATGGGCAAATCTCTTTTGTGGTTTCAGATACTCTGTTACAGGCAATTTTTTCTTTGGTTTGTAGTTAATCACGACCTTGCCGTTTATTACCTCATACAGTGGCCAGACACATGTATCCACTGCAAGCTGGGCTATTTCTATCGCCATATTCGGTGGGAAACCCCAGCCTGTTGTGCAGGGTTCTATGACGTTGAGGTATGTTGGCCCATTAATATCGAGGGCCTTTTTGACTTTGTTCATTAAGTCTCTCCAGTTTGATGGAGACGCTTGGGCCGCATAAGGCAAGTGGTGACCTTCAACGATACTCATTATGTCCTTTTTTGGCTGTTCTTTACCAAACTTCACCTTACCGCTTGGAGATGTGGTTGTCCAACCGCCGAACGGTGTAGCTGAAGATCTCTGGTTTCCTGTGTTTTGGTAGGCGTTGTTGTCGTTACAGATGTATAAGAACTGATGACCCCTCTCTATTGCACCAGATAAAGCCTGAAGACCGATATCGTAAGTACCACCGTCACTTGCAACAGCTATGAATCTTATATCTTTATTCGTTCTTCCCTTTCTCTTCCAAACCCTATACATTGCTTCTATGCCACTGATTGTACTTGCTGCATTCTCAAATGCGCTATGGATCCACGGTACGTTCCAACTTGTATATGGGTAAAGTCCTGAGCAAACCTCAAAACAACCCGTAGCTGCTGCTACAACGATATCGTATTTATCTGTATCTGCCGCTGCAAACACCTGCCTCATTATGACAGAGTGCGTACAGCCAGGGCACAATCTATGTCCACTAACTAATCCTTCTTTTTTCTTTGCTAATTCATTTAGCAGAGCCATGTTTTACCTCCATTCTCCCCTTAAATTCAGGCAGTCAAACTGTTTCTCAACTTTACCCGTTTCAACAATCCTCTTTAGTGTTTCAAATACCGAGCTTATATGCCTTGGTTGTGTGTCTCTACCACCTAAGCCGTACGTATAGTTGATCACCGGAGCCCTTGAGGGTGTATCGTACAGAGCGCTTCTGATTTCAGTAAACAGTGGCCCACCCTGTGCGCCTGCCGGTGAAACCCTATCCAATACTGCTATGGCCTTTGCGGACTGCAAAGTCTCGGCAAGCTCTTTATACGGGAATGGTCTAAAGAGCCTTACTTTTAGTAATCCTGCTTTTACTCCATTTTCTCTCAATCCATCAACGACATCCTTTGTTGTTCCGCAGACAGAACCAGCAGCCACAATAACATACTCTGCATCGTCCAATTTATATGCCTCGTACAATCCGTAATACCTGCCAAATGCATCACCGAACTCTTTACCGACCTTCTCAACTACATCCTTTGCATTAAGCAATCCCCTCAATTGGTTCATCTTGTGCTCGAAGTACCAGTTTGGGGGTGCCCACGCACCGTGTGTTACAGGTTCATCGGTGTTGAGCATTGGATATAGTGGCTCATATTCACCTATAAACTCTTTAACCTTCTGATCATCCTCAAGTTCCCATATTTCGATCGTGTGTGATGTGTTAAATCCGTCCTGCGCCACCAATGCAGGTGTCATAACATCCTTATTTTCTGCTATTTTGACTGCCTGAATGAGGTTATCGTAGGCTTCCTGAGAGTTTTCTGAAATCAACTGAATCCAGCCTGTATCTCTACCACCCATTATATCCGAATGGTCACCATGAATATTTAAAGGTGACGACAGTGCCCTTGCCACAACGGCCATAACGATGGGCAATCTCATACCACTTGCAATGTAAAGCATCTCCCACATCAGGGCGTAACCATTTGCGCTTGTTGCCGTCATAACACGACCGCCGGCTGCAGCAGCGCCTATACATGCACTCATTGCAGAGTGTTCAGATTCTACAGTGACCAACTCTGTATCCATTTCACCGTCTGCTATAAACTGGGCTACAGCCTGAGGGATTGGTGTTGACGGTGTTATTGGGAAAGCTGCTATAACGTCTGGATTGATTTGCCTTATTGCATGGGCAGCAGCCTCATTTCCTGTCAATGCTACTTTTTTTCCCATTTATTTCCTCCTATTTTTCACTTGAAAAAACTTCTTTTCTTAACTCTTCCTCTGTTTTACCCTTTGCCTCAGCCTCTAATATCATCTTCAAGGATTTAGGTTTTGTAGGACACTGCTCAACGCATATTCCGCATCCTTTACAATATGTGTAATCTATGCCTGTCATCTTACCATTTTCATCCACCGTGATGGCGCTATCTGGACAGTACACCCAGCAAAACATACATTGAATACATGTATCTGGGTTCCAAACAGGCCTTTCTACCCTCCAGGATCCTGTCTCGTACTCCCTTGAGTTGCCAGGATCTTTTATTACTCCACCTATTAATACCTCATCCCAATTGAGAAGTTTTTCAGCCATTTACTTTACCTCCTCATAAGCTATCTCTATGGCCTTTTTGTTTCCTTCTATGACCTTTTCTGGGAATTTGCCCGTTTCTTTGAGAAGCTCTACGACGCCGTTTGCCACTTCCTCTTTGGTGAAAAGGCCAGTGATTTTTGATAGGGCGCCAATCATTGGTGTGTTCGGTATGGCTCTGCCCAATGTTTCCTTACTTATCCTGTTTGCATCCACTACGTATACTTCGTAACCTTCAAGCCCTAACTCTTTGATAACCTCTTCTTTTGAGAAAGCCGTGTTAACAATAACTTTTCCTGTTTTCTTTAAACCCTCTTTAACATTTACGAGCCCGAGCAGTGTGGGATCGAGTAATAAGACTATATCTGGTTCCATGTACTCCGAATGATCCCTGATGGGCTTCTCATCTACCCTTGTAAATGCAACAACGGGTGCACCCCTCTTTTCCGCGCCATAAACGGCGAACCCTTGAGCGTAAATGCCCTCTTCTTGGGAGATCAGCTCAGCCAATGTCTTTGCAGCAGTAACTGCTCCCTGGCCGGCCCTCCCGTGCCATCTAATATCCATTTTCTTAGACATCTTCTAACCCCCAAGCCATAATTTTTGGTTTATATGTAAACCCTCGACCTTAATGCCTCTGCCAACGTTCTTTTGTCTACGTAGTTAATATCCGTTCCAACGGGTATTCCGCTTGCTACTTTACTTATCTTAACATCCGAGCCTTTAAGCGTTTCTTTTATATAATGAACTGTGAGATCCCCCTCTGTAGTGGAACTCAAAACCAAAATAACTTCCCTTATGTGTTCTTCTTTGACCCTTCTTTTTAAATATTCGATCCTTTTTATGATATGTTCTGTGTTGTATAATGGTGAAATTACTCCCCCTAAAACAAAGTAAAGCCCATTATACACATTGGATTGTTCTATTTCAACCAAGTTTTCTATGCTTTGGACTACGCAGATCGTTGAAGCATCCCTTTCAGGGTTTTTACATATTTCACACAATCCATCTTTGGACGTGGTAAGATTGAAGCACTTTCTACACGTTGTTACATTCTCTATAAGGCTTTTCAATGCTTCTGTTAGTCTTGAGGTCTCCGTTTTGTGCTCACCAAGCCATATAGCATATCGCTTCGCACTCTTAAAACCTATCCCAGGGATTTTTGTTAGATATGTGGCAACTCTGTCTATTTCATCCAATTCAAGCTTTTGCATCAAAACATACCTGGTATGTTTAAACCTCCGGTTAAGGCAGAAATCTTTTCTTCCATGGATTCCTTTGCCTTTCGGACGGCTTCATTTACGCCCGACAGAACCAGATCTTCTAAAGTTTCCACATCGTCCGGATCAACTATCTCTTTGGAGATCTTTATATCCACGACTTCACCAAGACCATTTGCTTTCACTGTGACCATTCCACCGCCAACAGATACCTCTACAGTCTCTTTAGCTGCATTTTCTTGAGCCTCTGCTATTTGTTTTTGAATTTTTTTGGCTTGTGCCATTAGGCTGTTTAGATCGATACCACCGAAATTCTTTGCCATGCTACCTCCCTGCACTTACTTAATTATATACTAATCATTTAACTTTTCAATATTTATTATTTTCCCGCCCAATGTTTTAAGTATTAGATCCACCTTCTCTTCGCCATTCTTTTCCTCTTTTTCCTCTATTTCATCGGTTTTTGGCTCTTCTATTTCTTTTTTCTCTTCAGTAAAATTTAATCCTTTAGCCTTTTCAATCAAGCTTTCAATTCTGTCCAATTTTGTTGCCGCCTTTGCCTTGTACGTTGCCACAATAAGTGCGTCTTCTGGATCGACCTTCTGTTTTATGTCTGTGAGGGATTGGTAAAAGATATTCAAGAGGGCCGTTTTAATTTCCAAACCGATTTTAGCGTTGAGTAACTCTTTAAGTAGCATTCTGTTGAAGGATTCTAAATTTATGGAATTTTCCGATAGTTCTTTAATGACTTGCAAAGCCTTTTCTTCGTTGTTTTCAAGAATGTCTTTAAGGTAAGCTTTAACCTTTTCTTTCGTTGGTGTACCGATTACAACGGACACGTCCTCTTTTGTTATGGGCTCGTTGGGTTTAAAGGAGATGCACCTATCTAAAAAACCTTCAGCAACCCTAAGCGACCCGTTGCTTGCAAATGCAATTAGGCTTATTGCTTCATCATCTATTGTTATGCCTTCCGATTGAGCTATGAACCTTAGCTTCTTGGAAATTTCTCCCTCTGGTATCCTTTTTAGGTATAGAATTTGACATCGAGATAGTATTGTGTCTGGCACCTTCTCGATCGCCGTTGTGGCAAAGATAAACTTCACATAGGGTGGTGGCTCTTCTATGGTTTTGAGTAGGGCATTGAATGCCTCTAATGTGAACATGTGAACCTCATCAATGATGTAGATCTTAAATCGCCTCTTTAACGGTGGATACTTGACGCTTTCTATTATATTACGTGCATTTTCTATTTTCCTATTTGATGCACCGTCTATCTCTATTACGTCCACGTCCCTTCCTAACGATATAGCTTTACATGCCTCACATGTCCCGCAGGGCTCAACTGTTGGCCCATGTTCGCAGTTTAGGGACTTTGCAATGATCCTTGCAAGCGAGGTTTTACCCGTCCCCATAGGACCATAAAACAGTATGGCGTGATGGAGTTTTCCTGTTTCTATAGCGTTTTTTAGGATTGTTACGGCAACGGGTTGCCCCACAACCTCAGATAGCTTTGAGGGTCTGTATTTACGAGCAAGAACCTTGTACATATCAATCTCCCTTAGCGATGCCCACCATAAGCAGGACATTGCACGCTCACACAACCCTACCTACCGTTGCTCCCTTCCGGGCCTGGCGGGGTTCAGTAGGGCGTGTGTCGCACAAGCCCACTTAGGTGGACATCGCTAAAAGAAATTGGCGCGCCCAAGAGGACTCGAACCTCTGACCCCAAGAACCGCAATCTTGTGCTCTATCCATCTGAGCTATGGGCGCGGCTTCTTTTAAATTAAAATGGCGGAGAGGGCGGGATTCGAACCCGCGGTAGGGCTTTTAACCCTACACACGATTTCCAATCGTGCTCCTTCAGCCAGGCTCGGACACCTCTCCGCTTGCAGTGTGATACTAACAGCAAAAGTTTTTATTGTCAAGATATGAAAAAACTAAAAAGAATAAATGGAATCTGCAAATTCTATGGCTTCAAGATAGTATGCGTTGATGTTTTCGTTGCTCAACTTGTATTTTTCTATCGTTTTTTCCGCACTAATGAAGTCACCACTTTCATATAGGGCTATGAAATCGAGGAGCTCCCTATAAGGGTTTGATTTACCCAAAAGTGCATCCTTTACTTCGTCGTCTAAATAATCCATCTCTTTTAATATATCTTCCATTTTTGCACCTAAAATTGAGTCGATAAGCGAAAATAAGCCCGTGTAGTAAGCCTTTTCTATATCTAACTTAAAATGTTTTGCCAAAAGCTCTGAAAACTTTGCCCTAACCGTAGCTACAACAACAAGCTCTTGGGGCTTATCCTCTGCAAGTTTTGAAACCAAGAGCACATTGAGCCATTCCTTTGTTTTTTTTAAACCCAGAAGGGATATGGCCTTTTTGGCTGTTTTAACCTTTGTTTTTAAACCGAAGTACGGTGAATTTACGAGGGCAAGGAGTTTTGTGTTCAGGTAAATGTCACCGCTTATGAGTTCTATTATGTCCTCTATGTCACTACTTGGATCGTTTATTAATTTCAATGCCTTTATAATGTTTGCTTGATACGGCGCGAGCCCTTTCTTTGCTTCTATAACAGGTTTTGTAAAGTAAAACCCTTGAAACAGCTCAAAACCTAAAGAGAGGGCGAATTTGTAATCCTCTTCTGTTTCAACCTTTTCAGCTAATAATTTTAACTTATATTTCTTGTATCTTTCTACCTGTTTTTTTATTTCATCTCTGGATAGTTCCAAAAAATCTACCTTTATAATGTCTGCCAACTTTACCATGTCCTCAAGGTGATCCAAAAAGACAAAGTCGTCCAGAGCAATCAAATATCCTTGTTCTTTTGCGTTTTTCAGGGATTTTAATATCTCATCTTCTGCAACAACATCTTCTAACACCTCAACGACCACCTTTTCCTTTGGTAGCATTTCATAAACCCTGTCAATGAGTAAATCCCTTGTGAAATTTATGAATACGCGGCCATTTTTTGCTATTTTGTCTATGCCCATGTTTATAAATGCATTGACTATCACCCTGCTTGTTGCGGCATTTCCGTCCAGATCCGTTTGTGAAACATTCTTTGCTATATTTTCTCTGTATAAAAGCTCATAGCCAAACGTTTTGCCGTTTTTATCAAGAATTGCCTGTCTTCCGATTAAAAACTCCATATCCTCACCCTATGGTGTCGATAGGTATTCATTTATACTCATTGTTTCATAAGCCCTTGATGTTATGTACTCAAAAATCTTTGAGAGCATTTTGGGTTTTAAATAACCCGGGATTGTAAGTATGGGTTTAAACTCCTTGTTGCAAAATACTATAAACGGCGTTGATCCCCTAAAACCGTACATCTGAGCCAGGTCATCTGTTTGCAGTTTAAGATTACCCTTCGCTGTTGGCAAAATATAGGTGTTAGTTTCATTCACGTGTATCGTATAAATGCTTGTTTTTTTCTCCTCTTGTTTGAGCAAATGGTTTTCCTTTAAGTCCCTATGCAATTTTTTACAATAGGGGCATGTTGTACTGTCGAAAATTAGAACCACAAATTTGTTATTGCTTTTTAGTTTTACCGTGTCATTTGAGGTCTTTTTATTTGAGCATCCCGTTAAAATTGCAATTGATAGAAACAGAACAAATGCAAACCCGAAAAACTTTCTCATCCCTTAACTTCCTTTCAAAAACATTTTATCAAAAATTTTTTATCAATGTAAAGGTTTAAATCATTGGGATATGGTAAAGTAATTACTGTATGTACAATTGCTTTCATTGTCTTTGTAGTAGATCGCTATCCTAACAAAGTCATCCCTTTTTTCGCCGAAACCAGTAACAAATCCCTCTGGTATTTTCCACCTGAACTTGCCCTCAAGTGCACAGTTATTACAAGAATTTATGGTTCCAGCGTAATGACCACCGATCAGAACGGCTATGCAAATAATTCCCTCTTTAAAACCCTTCCATCTTATTGTGTATGTTTTTCCCTCATGCCACACATCACCTTTCTTAGGAGATATGATCTCAGGCTTTTGGTTTTTCATTGGTTGTTCCTTTGAATAGCTTAATTGCGCTATGAACAACATCATTACTATTGCTAAAAACATGGTAAGTCTGTTTAATTTCATCTGTTTCCTCCGAAAACCTTTTTTAATTTTTTAACTCATAATTATAGTTAAAGTCAAGCTTTTTTGCGATGCGTGTATCATTTTTGTGGAAAATGGCCGTAAAAAGTTTAAAATTCAACTATGGATTGCGTCAAGATTTTGCAAAGTCTCGAAAATGATAGGGTGTCATCATCCAACACCATAGCTTTAAAGATGATAGATTGTGGTATAGAGCTTTTTGGTAGGTATGACTACAGCAAGTTGATTAGGAACATTATAGAAGGTCAGCCGTCAATGGCTGTTGTTTTAAATGTAGCCAGTAGGATATTGGTGGCTAAGGACGAAGGTGAACTTTTAAGGCTGAAGAGTGAGTTTTTGGATGCAGAGAAAAATACTGTCAATAAGGCCATTGATAGGTTAAAAGGTTATAGAAAGGTTGCAACAATTTCTTACTCAAAAACTGTTTTGGAGACGCTGAAATTGACAAGGCCGAAAAGGGTGTATGTTTCTGTTTCCCATCCGGCAAGGGAAGGTGAGAAATTAGCACAAGAGCTGATATCATGTGGGATTGACGTTATCCTGTTTGAAGATGTGGCCTACTCTTTAGTAATGAAAGATGTTGATGCAGTTTTTGTTGGTGCTGATGCTGTGCTTGATGATTGTATTGTAAATAAAATCGGTAGCTTTTATCTTGCCCTGCTTGCCGATTATTTTAAAAAGGATTTCTTTGTTTTAGCCAATAAGTTCAAATTCTTGAGCGATGATCTAAAGGGGAAATATAAAATTCTGGATATGGATCCATCAGAGATTACGCATTTAAATTGCGATGTGGTTAACGTTTATTTCGAAAAGGTTCCTTTGGAATTTGTGAAAGAAATAATATCGGGGGAATAGGAAATGGAGTTTTTGTTTGGGCCTGTGCCTTCGCGCAGATTGGGTTTGAGTTTAGGCATAAACATCATTCCTCACAAGACGTGCACGTACAACTGTGTTTACTGTGAGGTTGGCAGGACGACAAATTTAACTGTGGAAAGGAAGAGCTTCTACGATCCAGAAGCTATAAAGCGTGAGTTTGTAGAGAATATCGATAAGGTTGGCAAAATAGACTACGTTACGTTTTCAGGCAGTGGTGAGCCAACGTTAAATAAAGACATAGGCGAACTAATTAGGTTTGTTAAGGCTAAAGGCTATCGGACATGTGTCCTGACAAACGGTAGTTTGCTTTATTTGGATGAGGTAAAAAACGATTTAATGGAAGCCGATGTTGTTATACCGAGCTTGGACAGTGCAAGGAAGGAGAGTTTTTTAAAGGTCAACAGACCCCACCGTAGTTTGAAGCTTGAAAAGATTATTGAGGGGATCAGGGATTTTACAAAAGCGTTTAGAGGTAAGGTGTGGCTTGAGGTTCTGTTTGTAAAGGGTGTTAATGACAGCAATGAGGACATAAAGGCTTTGGTCGATGCCATAGGTGAAATAAAACCGTTCAAGGTTCAGATAGGGACGGTTGACAGACCGCCGGCCGATGATTGGGTTGAGAAGTTAAGCGATAAGGAGATGATGGACATTTACACGTACATGAGTGCGCATTTGGATGTAGAGGTGGATTTGATTGGCGGTTTTAACAAAGAAAACGATAGGTTTTACGAGGATGTAGAGAGATCCATCATTAAGCTCATAAATATAAGACCTTGCACCGAAGATGACTTGAAGAGGATATTCAGTTTAACCGAAACGGGTTTGAAAGATAAGTTAGGTAAACTTTTTGAAAAAGGGCAGGCCTTTGAGTATTATTTCGGTGGTAAACGTTTTATTGTGGGTAATAGATCGATGATGAAGGAAAAAATGGCTTAATGGAGGTGAGTGATGGTTCACTACAGTGAGCTGGGTTTTGTGAATACAAGGGAGATGTTTAAGGATGCCATGGAAAATGGATATGCCGTTCCTGCCTATAACTTTAACAACATGGAGCAGTTGCAGGCGATAATAACGGCCTGTACACTGACGCAGTCACCTGTTATCTTGCAGGTTTCTAAAGGTGCAAGGAAGTACGCAAACCAGACGCTTTTGAGGTGGATGGCCCAGGGAGCGGTTGAGTTGATGAAAGAAATAGCGGCTGAGAACAACTTAAAGGAGATACCCATAGCTTTGCACTTGGATCACGGTGATACATTTGAGTTATGCAAAAGCTGTATAGAGATGGGATTTTCCTCTGTTATGATTGATGGAAGCCACCTGCCTTATGAAGAGAATGTCGAGATAACGGCCAAGGTTGTTGAATATGCACACAAGTATGATGTGACTGTTGAGGGCGAGCTTGGCGTATTGGCTGGAATTGAGGAGGATGTTGAGGCTGAGAAAAATATATACACAAATCCTGACGATGTTGAAGATTTTGTGAAAAGGACAGGCGTTGACTCCCTGGCAATAGCCATAGGTACAAGTCATGGTGCTTATAAATTTAAGGTAAAACCCGGTGAGCAGCCACCCCCATTGAGGTTTGATATCTTGGAAGAAATAGAAAGAAGGATACCTGGGTTCCCCATCGTTTTACACGGTGCCTCAAGCGTTTTGCAGGAGTACGTTCAGATGATAAACAAATACGGCGGCGATTTAGAGGGTGCCGTTGGCGTGCCTGAGGATCAACTGAGAAGGGCCGCAAAGAGTGCCGTTTGCAAGATAAACATCGATTCGGACGGCAGGCTTGCCATGACGGCAAAGGTTAGAGAGGTCCTTTGGACGCAACCTAAGGAGTTTGATCCAAGAAAGTACTTGGGTCCTGCAAGGGAAGAGCTGATAAAGATGTATATGCGCAAGAACAAAGAGGTTTTGGGAAGCGCGTTTAGGGTTAAGTAGATGAAAAAGGTAAGAGAGGTTCAATTGGCAGAGGATGTTATATCCTTCGAATGGGACAATAAAAAAGCCTTTAACCTGAAATACACGGCACATTACGGATTTATCCGCAGTTTGTGCGATAAGGATTTGGTCGGTTCATTAGAGGATTTTTCCTTGAAAGAAAAAGGGTATGAGTATTTTGTTCAGGTAGGCATTGGCGGTTCGGCTCTGCCTGCAACCGCCGCCTTGACCTTCTTAAAAGGCAGTTATTTCAACTTTTATGGTGGTAAGCGATACTTTGCTTTGGATAATTTGGATCCCGAGCGTTTGAAGTTTGTACTTTCACTAAATTTGGATAAGGCATTTTTTCATGTTGTTTCCAAAAGCGGCAAGACATCAGAAACGTTATTACAATTCTTTATACTTTTGGAGAAGGGCAAGATAAAACCCGAGAACGTGGCCATCTCTACCTCTAAAGGCAGTTTTTTGGATGATCTGGGAGAAAGACTTGGTATAAAGCGTTTCTATATACCAGAAGAGGTGGTCGGAAGATACAGCGTGTTCACAACCGTTGGTTTGCTTGCCCTTGATTTCTTCGGTCTTGATGTGGAAGTCTTTATTGAAGGTGGAAAAAATGGCGTCAGAGCGTATAGAAATGGTTTTTCCTTCCCCAATGAATTTGTGGACTTTGCTATAGGCAACTACAAAGAAGGCAAAAACATACTCGTGGTTTTCCCTTATAAAGATAGGCTTTTAAAGGTTGGCGAGTGGTTTAGGCAACTGTGGGCTGAAAGTTTGGGTAAAGATGGAAAGGGTCAAACGCCTGTTCTGGCTTTGGGCGTAACGGATCAGCATTCACAGTTGCAGCTGTATCAGGATGGGCCTAAGGATAAGGCCTTTGTGTTTATTGATATGCCGGAATGCTGTGATTTTGTGGCAGAAGATGATCATGGTTTTGGCCTGTTTAAGGGCGTGAGTGCAGGGAAATTGATGAACATTGAAAAAGAGGCTACAAAAAGGGCTTTGAGGAGTAAAGATCTTCCTGTTTCTGAAATCTACATAAAAAGGCCGGATGAGTTTGCTTTAGGTAATCTGTTTGTTTCATTGATGATTGCCACAGCTAAAGCCGGCGAGGTTTTGGGCGTTGATCCATTTAACCAGCCTGGTGTTGAGTTGAGCAAGAAATTTGCACGAGAGGCTTTGAAAAATGCTTGAGCTTGCATATTCCACAAAGGTTTACTATGATGATACAGATGCCGGTGGTGTTGTTTATTATGCGAATTACTTAAAGTACTGTGAGAGGGCAAAGCAGGAGTTTTTCTTAAAACACGGCTGCGACCTGTTTGCTTTGCACAACGAGGGTTTGTTTTTGGTCGTGAAAGAGGTAAGGGCAAACTATATAACCAGTCTCAAGCTTGGCGACAGTGTTGATGTGTATGTTGGTATTAAGAAGCTCAAAAAGGTCAGCGTAGAATTGCTATTTGAGATAAAATCGGGCTCTAAAATAGTCTTTCAGGGTGAGATTTTATCTGTCATGATAGATAAAAATGGCAAAATTGTTAGATTGCCAGAGTGCGTATATAATTTTCAGTTTAAATAGATGGAGGGAATGAAAATGGCAAGAAGAAGTGATGTTATGTTAAGGGGGCCTGAGAGGGCGCCACACAGGTCTTTGTTTAAGGCTGATGGTTATACGGATATCGAACTAAATAGGCCTATAATTGCGATTGCTAACTCATATAATACGATAGTTCCGGGTCATGTTCACATGCAGCAATTAGTTGAAGCTGTTAAATACGGTATCTATATGGCCGGTGGAACGCCGATAGAGTTTAACGTTATTGGTGTGGATGATGGAATAGCGATGGGTCATTTGGGTATGCACTACTCACTTCCATCGCGTGAGTTGATAGCCGATTCTGTTGAAACGATGGTGAACGCCCATCCCGTTGACGGGCTTGTGATTTTACCTGCCTGCGATAAGATTGTGCCTGGTATGATGATGGCTGCTGCCCGTGTCAATATACCAACGATCATGATCTCCGGTGGACCAATGCTTGCCGGCAGGTACAACGGAACAGACATAGATTTAGCCCAGGTGTTTGAGGGTGTTGGAAAGTACTTAAGTGGCGCAATTACAGAGGAAGAGCTTAAAAAGATAGAGGATGCGGGCTGTCCGTCTTGTGGATCTTGCTCCGGCATGTACTCTGCAAACTCAATCAACTGTATAAGCGAGGTTTTGGGTCTCTCCTTGCCGGGCAACGGTACAATCCCTGCTCCTATGGCTGCTCGTGTAAGGCTTGCAAAGATTGCCGGCATGAAGATCGTAGAGCTTGTGGAAAGGGGCATAAAACCGAGGGACATAATGACAAAAGAGGCATTTCTGAACGCCATAGCAGCAGATATGGCTATGGGCTGCTCCACCAATACAGTTTTACACCTTTTGGCCATAGCCCATGAGGCAAAAGTCGATCTAACACTTGACGATTTCGATAAGATGACGGACAAGGTGCCGGATCTGTGCGCGTTTTCACCCGTTGGACCGTACCACCTGCAGGATTTAGATGAGGCCGGTGGTATGATGGCGCTTTTAAATAGGCTTGATCCGTTGGGCATATTGAATAGAGACTGCATCACCGTGACGGGCAAGACGATTTATGAAAATTACAAAGATGCACGCGTTTACAGGGATGAGGTTATAAGGCCGTTAGATAAACCCTACTATCCAAGGGGTGGTTTGACGATCCTAAAGGGCAACCTTGCACCGGATGGTGCAGTATTGAAACAATCTGGCGTTGATACATCGATGAACAAGTTTGTGGGTCGTGCAAGGGTGTTTGATAGCGAAGAAGAGGCTTTAAAGGCGATTTTTGCTAAAGACATACACAAGGGCGACGTTGTTGTGATAAGGTACGAAGGGCCTGCTGGTGGTCCAGGCATGAAGGAGATGCTGCAGCCAACGTCCGCCATAGCCGGCATGGGTCTTGACAAAGAGGTGGCGCTAATAACGGACGGTAGGTTTTCAGGGGCAACGAGGGGATTGTCTGTCGGTCATATATCGCCTGAAGCAGCAAGGGGTGGCTTGATAGGATTGATTGAGGAAGGTGATAAGATAGAATTTGATGTTGAGAAGAAGAGTATGAATTTGCTTGTGGACCAGAAGACGATTGAGGAAAGAAAGAAGAACTTTAAGCCAAAGCCACCAAAGATCAATACGGGTTGGCTTAAGAGATACGCTAAATTGGTTGGCCCTGCATCCAAAGGGGCTGTTTTGGAAGACTAATTTTTGAGGAGGAGAAGAGTTGGAAAAGTACAATCCAGCTGAGATTGAGATAAAGTGGCAGAGGATTTGGGAAGAGAAAGGGGTATTTAAGGCCAAGGATTTTGACGATAAAAGACCCAAATTCTACCAGCTTGAGATGTTCCCCTATCCTTCAGGCAGGATACACATGGGTCATGTAAGGAACTACACAATAGGCGATGCCATTGCCCGTTATAAGATGGCTCAGGGTTACAACGTCTTGCACCCCATGGGTTTTGACGCCTTCGGTCTGCCCGCTGAGAATGCGGCGATAAACAACAACACGCACCCGGCCAGATGGACGTACTCAAATATCGATTACATGATCAAAGAGTTGAAGAGGCTGGGTTTTTCATACGACTGGGATAGGCTTGTTATTACATGCGATCCCGATTACTACAAATGGGAGCAGAAGATTTTCATCGAGATGTTCAAAAAGGGTATGGTTTACCGTGCAAAGAGCACGGTTAACTACTGCCCGTCCTGTAAAACCGTTCTTGCAAATGAGCAGGTTGAAGATGGCAAGTGCTGGAGATGTGGTAGCGAGGTCATACAGAAGGAGATGGACGAGTGGTTCTTGAAGATCACAGATTACGCAGATCAGCTGCTTGACGACATGAAGCTCATCGAGGAAGGTTGGCCTGAGCGCGTTCTCGTCCAGCAGAGGAATTGGATAGGAAAGTCCAAAGGTGCTTTTGTAAAGTTCAAAATCAAGGGCAGTGATGATTATTTAGAGGTCTTTACAACGCGTCCAGATACACTGTTTGGTGTAACGTTTGTCAGTATTGCACCCAACCACCCAAGACTGATGGAGCTTGTGGATAAAGAACACAAAGAAGAGGTTGAAACCTTTGTTAAGGAATTCAACAAAGCAGGCAGGGACTTCTCTAAAGAAAAAGAGGGCGTATTTACCGGTGTTTACTTGATAAATCCTGTGAACGGTCAGGAAGTGCCGCTTTACGCTGCCAATTTTGTTTTAATGGAATACGGAACAGGCGTTGTTATGGCTGTTCCTGGCCATGACCAGAGGGACTTTGAATTTGCAAAGAAGTACAATTTGCCAATAAAGAAGGTTATCCATACAGATGGGCTTTCGGATAATCCGGATGAGTGGGAAAAGGCATACACCGATCCCGGCGTGCTTGTGAATTCGGAGCAGTTTAACGGCATGGACAACGAAAAGGCCAAGTGGGAGATCGTTAAGTGGCTTGAAGAAAAGGGTTTGGCTCGCGTAGGTTATCAGTACAGGCTGAGGGATTGGAACGTTTCAAGGCAGAGGTATTGGGGTGCGCCAATTCCTGTAATCTACTGCCCGAACTGTGGCATTGTGCCTGAAAAAATAGAGAATTTGCCCGTTAAGTTGCCTGAGGATGTTGAGATTACAGGAGAAGGTGGATCACCACTTGCCAAAGTGGATGGGTTTGTGAATACCAAATGTCCCATTTGCGGAGCCGATGCAAAGAGGGAAACGGATACGTTTGATACATTCATTGAGTCTTCTTGGTATTTCTTGAGGTACTGCTCACCAAATTACGATAAGGACATATTCGACAAGGAAAAGGTTAAGTACTGGATGGATGTTGATCAGTATGTTGGCGGTATTGAACATGCCGTTATGCATCTGCTTTATGCACGGTACTTCACGAAGGTTTTGAGAGACTTGGGATACGTAGACTCAACGGAGCCGTTTAAGAGGCTTCTCACTCAAGGTATGGTTATAAAAGACGGCGCAAAAATGAGCAAGTCCAAGGGCAATGTTGTTGATCCAGACGATATAATCAATCAGTACGGTGCCGACACGGCAAGGCTGTTCATACTATTTGCCGCACCACCGGAAAAGGATCTTGAGTGGTCCGATGAGGGTGTCGAGGGTGCCTACAGGTTCTTAAACAGGCTTTGGAGATTGGTTTATACCTATAAGGATTTAAAATCCGGTGACGTCGATATAAATACCGATAGGTTGAAAGACTTGAACTACCACATAAACTACACGGTAAAGCGTGTGACGGACGACTTTGAGGCTTATCACTTCAACACAACAATCGCCGCATGCATGGAGTTTGTGAATTACCTGTACGACTTTAAACCTGAAACAGAGGACGAAAAGAAGCTCTTTGCCAAAGCGTTGGAGAATCTTTTGAAGCTCTTGAATCCCATTGTTCCACATATTGCAGAGGAACTTTGGAGTTTAATGGGTCATGGCACGCTTTTGGCTGAAGAAAAGTGGCCTACGTATGATAAGAAGGCTATAGTCAAAGATACGGTTGTTATAGCAATTACTGTTAACGGTAAGTTAAGGGATACAATTGAATTTCCACGTGGCTCGAGTGAGGATGAGGTTTTTGCAAAGGCCCTTGAGAGTTCGAAGGTGAAAAGACATGTGGATGGTAAGGAGATTGTTAAAAAGATATTCGTTAAAGATAAGCTTTTGAACATTGTGGTGAAGTGATGAGAAAAATTGTTTTGGTTTTGCTGTTTTTTGTGCTCTATGGCTGTAGCTATAACTTTATTGGGCAGAGCAACTCCCTTCCTGGTGGTATAAAGAGGCTATTTATAGCCAATATCACCAATTCCACGACCGAGCCAAACCTACAGGTGTATTTGAAAAACGACCTTGTAAATACATTTGATCTTGACAGAAGGGTAACGGTTGTTGGTAATACGGATCAGGCCGATGGTATTTTGAGGGTTGAGGTTATAAATTATTCTGTTGATCCAATCTCTTATTCTTCTTCGGGTTTTGCAAATAGGTATAGATGCGCCATTGTTGTTAAATTGAAGCTATTGAATTCGAAAGGGAAGGTCATAGAGAATAAAACACTTGAAAGTTATCAGGACTTCAACGCACAAAACGACGTTGACGCCACGGAAAAAGCAAGGCAAAGTATATCGAAAGATGTGTTAAATGACTTATCCTTAAAGATTAGGGATGCTCTGTTTGTAAATTTCTGATATGCAATTTCTTATTAAGTGGGCGATAAACACCATAGCGCTGGGTATAGCCGTTTTAATT
>WFQR01000018.1 GCA_015486955.1 Hippea sp.
CCAAACCTGGCTCCATCACACCCCACAAGAAGTTCAAGGCTCAGGTTTACGTTCTCACAAAGGATGAGGGTGGAAGACATACACCGTTCTTCGATGGCTACAGACCTCAGTTCTACATCAGGACAACAGACGTCACAGGAACAGTTCATCTTCCAGAGGGTGTTGAGATGGTCATGCCAGGTGACAACGTAGAGCTAACAGTTGAACTCATAGCACCTGTTGCCCTCGAGAAAGAGACACGCTTTGCTATCAGGGAAGGTGGTAAGACTGTTGGTGCTGGTGTAATAACGGAGATATTGGAGTAAGCCGATGCGCGAGATGGTAATTCTTGCTTGTAGTGAGTGTAAGAGAAGGAACTATACCAGCACAAGGGATAAGAAGAAATCCAAAGAGAAGTTGGAATTAAGGAAATACTGCCCATTTTGCAAAAAACATACAATACACAGAGAGGTGAAGTAGGCCAGTAGCTCCAATTGGTAGAGCGGCGGTCTCCAAAACCGTTGGTTGGGGGTTCGAGTCCTCCCTGGCCTGCCATTTTTTTGTTATGATGAAAAAGATTTTGAACTTTTTAGAAGAGGTAAAAATAGAGTTTAAGAAGGTAGTCTGGCCTGGAAAAAAGGAAGTAACATCGGCCACTGTCGCCGTTGTGATCTTTACGGTGATAGTGGCTTTTATTTTGAGTGTGTTAGACTACCTTATGTCTATAGGCCTACAATCATTATTCAAATAAAGAAGGTTTTTTATAGATGAGTGATTTCAAGTGGTATGCGATACATACGCAGGTAGGATATGAAGATAAAGTAAAAACTATGCTGGAAAACAAGCTGAAAGAAGAGGGTTTGATGGACGACGTTGAGGAGGTTTTTGTTCCATTTGAAGAGGTTATTGTCATTAAGAAGAATAACAAGAAGGAGAAAGTTAAGAAGTGCCTTTACCCAAGCTATGTGTTTGTGAAGGCAAGAATGAGCGATAAGCTTTTCAATATAGTTAGAAGGATGTCCTTTACATCTGGCTTTGTTGGTTATAAGAATGAGCCAGCCCCTATGGATGAAGCTGAGATTAAACAGATAAAAGAAAGAGTTGAAAGCTCAAAAGAGGCCCCGAGGTTGTCTGTATCCTTCGAACCGGGTGAAACCGTTAGGGTCCTGGATGGTCCATTTGCTAACTTTACAGGCACAGTGGATGAAGTGGACGTTGAGAAGGGTAGATTGAGAATTTTGGTTAGCATCTTTGGAAGGTCCACGCCGGTAGAACTAAACTACAATCAGGTCGAGAAAGTTGAATAGAGGGAGATGAAAATGGCAAAGAAAGAGGTTATTGCGCAGATTAAGTTGCAAATAGAAGCGGGAAAGGCATCACCTGCTCCTCCTGTGGGACCTGCTTTGGGTCAGCACGGTGTAAATATTATGGACTTCGTTAAGAAGTTCAACGATGCCACAAAAGACAGGATGGGCGATATTGTTCCTGTCGTTATAACGGTTTATGCAGATAGATCCTTTGATTTTATTACTAAAACGCCACCAACGAGTTCTTTGATTAAAAAGATGCTTGGTATTGAAAAGGGTTCAAGTGATCCAGCAAGACAGAAGGTTGGAAAGCTTACAAAAGAGCAGCTTGAGGAGATTGCCAAGATAAAATTGCCGGATCTAAACACAGACGACCTCTATAAGGCTATGAAAACTGTAGCTGGAACGGCAATAAATATGGGAGTTGAGGTAGAGGAGTTTTAAATTTAACAGTTTACCACGCTTTGTGGGAGCTCTAAGGAAAGGAGAGCGCTATGGCAAAAAGGGGTAAGAAGTACATTGAGGCATTAAAAAAGTACGATCACCTGAAGGAATATTCGTTGGATGAAGCTTTGAAAATCTTAAAGGAGATAGCTTACGCAAACTACGATGAGACTGTAGAAGTTCATATGAGATTAGGTGTAGATCCAAGGCACTCGGATCAGGTTGTTAGGGGATCGGTTACATTGCCGCATGGAACAGGAAAAAAGGTTAAAGTTTTGGTGTTTGCTAAAGGTGAAAAGATCAAAGAGGCAGAAGAGGCAGGAGCAGATTACGTAGGTGGCCAGGAGTATGCCGATAAGATTGCGAAAGAAGGTTGGCTTGAGTTTGATAAGGTAATAGCAACACCTGACATGATGGGTATTGTTGGTAGGTTAGGAAAGATTTTGGGACCAAGGGGATTGATGCCGAACCCCAAAGTGGGCACTGTAACGTTTGATGTGGCAGACGCCGTTCGTAGGGCAAAGGCTGGTGAGGTTGAATTTAGGGTTGATAAAACGGCGAATATCCACGTTGGCGTGGGCAAGAGGTCGTTTGATAATGACAAATTGAAAGAGAATATACTTGCCTTATACGATGCTGTTTTGAGGGCAAAGCCCGCAGCGGCAAAGGGTAAGTACATAAAATCATTCCACATAGCTACGACCCATTCTCCAAGTGTAAAGGTAAATGTGCAATCACTTTAAAGTTAACATAAAAAATTAGAGGTCAAAGACTGTGGGTAGCCTCAGGGCTTTAAAATTGGCCTGCAGGAGACCAGTTTTTGGCCCGTCCAAGAAAGGAGGGGGATATTGAAGAGAGAACGGAAGGTAGAGTTAGCTGAAAGGTTGGGAGAGCGGCTGCAAGAAGCCAAGATGATGGTGGTGGCTGAGTACACCGGGTTAACAGTGGACCAGATGGAGTCCATAAGGAATGCAGTTAAGGAAAAGGGCTATACGTTTAACGTTATCAAGAACAATATTGTCAAAAAAGCCATTAAAGACACAGATTGGGAAGTATTGACGGATCGTTTGACAGGTCCCAATGTATTTGCCCTTTGTTTTGACGATCCAGCCGGGCTTGCGAAGATTTTGGTTGATAAAGCCAAAGAGTTTGACAAGCTGAAGATTAAGTTCGGCTGTTTGGGCGGTAAGATAATCGAAAAGGATGACATTGTTGCGCTGAGCAAACTGCCGCCAAGAGAGGTGCTTCTGGCTCAGGTTTTGGGAACTATGAAAGCTCCCATATCCGGTTTTGTCAATGTTTTGGCTGCAAATATAAGGCAGCTTCTGTATGTTCTTAAAGCAATAGAGGAAAAGAAGAAAGGAAACTAAGGAGGGGTTTAAATGGCTGAGATTACAAAGGAAGATGTTATCAAGTTTATTGAGAATATGACGGTTGTTGAGCTTGCTGAGTTTGTTAAAGAGTTAGAGGATAGATTCGGTGTAAGTGCTGCGGCTCCTGTAGCTGCGGTTGCGGCCGCTGCTCCAGCTGCTGGTGGTGAGGCTGCTCAAGAGCAGGAAAAGACCGAATTTGATGTTATTTTGAATAAACCTGGTGATAAGAAGATCCAAGTTATAAAGGTAGTCAGAGAGATAACAGGTCTCGGTTTGAAAGAGGCAAAAGCTTTGGTTGATGCTGCACCTAAAGCAGTTAAAGAAAAGGTTAGCAAGGAAGAGGCAGAGCAAATTAAAGCCAAGCTTGAAGAGGCTGGTGCTGAAGTCGAGATTAAGTAATCAAATCAAAAGGTGGGCTTGTCACTATAAGGTTAGGAAAGGGGCGATGAGCCTCTTTCCTTTTTTTTTCAAAAAATCTTTTTATAAAAGTAGACGAGGTGCATAATGGCTAAACCTCTAAAGTTGGATTACAGGATGAGGGTTAATTTCTCAAAAGCCGATGAAGTTTTGGAGATTCCTGATCTTTTAAGGCTTAACATAAATTCTTTTAAGGAATTTATAGACAAAAACAGCAAAAAAGAAAAAAATCTGGATAACGCATTAAGGTCCATTTTTCCTATAGATGATACACACGGTAGACTGCGTCTTGATTTGGTGGATTGGTATATTACCCCTCCAAAATTTTCGCCTGAGGAGTGCAAAGCCAAAGGTTTGTCTTACACAGGTAATTTGACCATTAAAGTAAGGCTGACCCAGTGGAATTTGAATGAGCAAACAGGCGAAAAGATAAGCATAGAGGATATAAAAGAACAGGACATATACGTAGGTGAGATACCGCTCATTACGGAATCTGGAAGCTTTATCATAAATGGTGTTGAGCGTGTAATAGTAGGCCAGCTCCATAGGTCTCCTGGTGTGATTTTTAAAAAGCTGTCTGAATTTGCGGGAAGAAGCCTGTATTACGCTCAGATTATACCTGAGCGCGGCAGTTGGATAGAATTTGAAACGGAGGCAAGAGAGGTAATTACAACAAGGATTGACAGAAAGAAAAAGTTTCCTGCAACCATCATACTCCAAGCTTTGGGTATGGATGAGGAGGAGATACTCAAAAGGTTTTACAGGGTTGTCCATGTCAAGCTGGAAGATGGCAAGATCTATGCGAGGTTGGATGAATCCATATTGGGATTTAGAGTTGATAGTGATGTTGAAATAGATGGAAAGGTTGTTGTTGGTGAAGGGAAGAAGATAACGCACAGGGTTTTTAGAGAGCTTAAGGACAAGGGTTTTGAATTCGTGCCCATAAGGGAGAGCGAGCTTTTCAATAAGTATTCTGCCAGCGTTGTAGAGGTGGAAGACGAGGGTGAAAACGTAGCTGTTCTTAACGTTGGAACAAGGTTAAACAAAGAGAACCTGGGGTTTTTAAAGAAGTACGACAGAGAATTTGACGTCATATACTCGGAATTCGACGATTATTTCATTTTGAATACTGTTCTTGCTGCAAGGGAGGTTTTAAGAAAGAGAAGGGTAGCCCTTCCCGAAGAGATATCAACGGAAGATGTTGCGCGTATATTCATACACACATTGTTGAGGCCCGGAGAACATACTTCTATCGAGGATGCAAAGAAATTCTTTGAAAACCTGTTCTTTGATCCAGATAGATACGATATCTCACAAGAGGGAAGGATAAGAATAAACGAGGTATTTGGCCTCGATATACTAGAAAATGTCAGGGTTTTAACAAAGGATGACTTTATTGGACTGTTAAATCATTTGATTTTGCTTGTAAATGATAAGGCTGTTCCTGATGATGTTGACAGTTTAACAAATAGAAAGGTTAATTTGGTCGGTGATCAGCTCTACAGGGAAGTAAGGAACGGTCTTTTAAGGATGCAGCGTTTAATAAAGGACAAGCTTGTTATGAGGGATATCGAGAATATAATGCCCTACGATGTGATAAATACAAAACCCGTGGCTGTCGCTATTAAGGATTTCTTCTCAACGGGTCAGCTATCACAGTTCTTGGATCAGACGAATATACTTTCTGAGATCTCTCACAAAAGAAGGCTATCCGCTTTGGGTAGCGGTGGTTTGACACGTGAGAGGGCGGGATTTGAGGTCAGAGACGTTCATCCAAGCCACTACGGTAGGATTTGTCCGATTGAGACGCCTGAGGGTGCAAACATCGGACTTATTTCCTCTTTGGCAATATATGCAAGAACCAATGAGTTTGGATTTATAGAGACGCCTTACAGGATTGTTAAGGATGGAAAGGTTACAAAAGAGGTTGTTTATCTGAGTGCTTCCAAGGAGAAGGGTCACGTTATTGCACAGGCCAATGCGCCGTTGAATGAGGATGGTACGTTTAAGAATGAATATGTGGCTGCAAGGAAGGATGGAGAGTTTGTTATAGTCCACAACTCAGAAGTCGACTTGATGGACGTTTCCACCAATCAGATCGTATCCGTTGCGGCTGGTTTGATCCCATTTTTGGAGCATGATGACGCAAACAGAGCGTTGATGGGCTCTAACATGCAAAGGCAAGCTGTGCCACTTTTAAGGCCTGAGGCTCCACTTGTTGGCACAGGTTTAGAGCCTATAGTTGCCAAATATTCAAGATACGCCGTTGTGGCAAAGAGGGACGGAAAGGTTGTTAGAATAGATGATAAAATCTATGTGTCCTGTAAAACCGAAAATGGTTACGAGTTAGACGTCTATCCACTAAAGAAATTTGTGAGGTCGAACCAAGATACCTGCTTTTCTCAGACGCCTGTTGTTGAGGTTGGGGATTACGTCAAGGCTGGTCAGATTATTGCCGATGGCCCATCTATGGACAAGGGTGAACTGGCTTTGGGTAAGAATTTAGTCGTTGCCTTTGTATCGTGGAGGGGATTTAACTACGAAGACGGTATAACGATTTCAAGAAGGGTTGTTGAGGAAGATTTATACACATCAATTCATATAAAGGAATTTAGCGTTTATGTGAGGGACACGAAATTTGGTGTTGAGGAGATTACAGCCGACGTTCCCAATGCATCCAGCGAGACGTTTAAAAACTTGGATAAGAATGGTATTGTGCGCATAGGTGCATACGTAAAGCCTGGCGATATACTCGTTGGTAAAGTAACGCCTAAGGCCGAGACACATTATTCGCCTGAAGAGAAGCTTTTGCGCTCCATATTCGGAGAGAAAGCGGCCAACGTTTCTGATTCATCTCTCAAGGTTCCTTCTGATACGAGCGGTATTGTTGTCGATGTTCAGATCTTGCACAGGAGGGGTACGCCCATAAACCCAAGGGAGAAGGAGATTATTGAGCAGGAAAAAGAAAAGATAAATAAGGAACTGAAGCATAAATTAAGGCTACTTGAGCAGTTGAGACTGGATAGCATCAAAGAGGCAATTGTTGAAAAGCCTCTATCGAAGGATGTTGAAATTGAAGGAAAAACGTTTAAGAAAGGTCAAACCCTAAAAATTGAAGATTTGGACGGTTTAACCGAAAAGGACCTCTTGAAAATAGTTCCTAAAGACTTTGATATAAAGGCATTGAACAAGCACTACAAGGAGATGGAGAAGTCCATAAAGGATCACCATGCTAAGCTTGTTAAGGGCTTAGAAAAGGAGAGCGATCTACCGCCTGGCGTTGTCGCTGCGGTCAATGTCTATATAGCAACAAAGAGGAAGCTCTCCGTTGGCGATAAAATGAGTGGTAGGCACGGAAACAAGGGCGTTGTTTCGGAGATTTTGCCCGTTCAGGATTTGCCGTTCTTAGAGGACGGTACGCCTGTTGATATTGTTCTAAACCCGTTGGGTGTTCCATCCCGTATGAATATTGGACAAATAATGGAGACCCACTTGGGTTGGATCTCAAGGGGGTTGGGTAAAAAGATAGATGAACTGTTAAAAGAGGGTAGAAAGGATGCATTGAGGAGCTTTATAAAGCAGATTTTCAATTCCAAAAAAGCTGAAGAATTCATAGATTCTTTAAGCGATGAAGAGATTGAGAAGTATGCTAAAGAGTGGAGAAACGGTGTTCACTTTGCAAACCCTGTTTTCGAGGGTGCAAAAGAGCCTGATTTGAGGTATTTGCAAAAGGTTGCTGGATTTAAGGAGCTAAAAAGCGAGGTTTATGACGGTGTAACGGGTGAAAAGTTTATGGAACCCGTTACGGTAGGTGTGATGTACATTTTGAAGCTTCACCATCTTGTTGATGACAAGGTTCATGCCCGAAGCATTGGTCCATACTCTCTTGTTACACAACAACCGCTTGGAGGAAAAGCACAGTTCGGTGGTCAGAGATTTGGAGAGATGGAAGTCTGGGCTCTGGAGGGATATGGAGCAGCTTATACATTGCATGAGATGTTGACAGTCAAATCCGACGATGTGACGGGAAGGAATAAGACGTATGAGGCAATAGTTAAAGGAAGACCCATTCCTTTGGGTGGTGTTCCTGAATCGTTCAACGTTTTGGTTAAGGAAATGCAAGCGTTGTGCTTGGATGTTGAGCTGCTTAAGGACATAAGAAGAAAATAGGGGGACATAGATGTTTACAGTATTAAAGAGTAAACCAAAGTCTTCAAAGGACTTTGATGCAATAAGGATAAAATTGGCATCGCCTGAAAAGATCAGGCAATGGAGCTACGGTGAGGTAAAGAAAGCTGAAACGATAAACTATAGAACCTTTAAGCCTGAAAGGGATGGCTTATTCTGTGCAAAGATATTCGGTCCTATAAAGGATTATGAATGTTTGTGCGGAAAGTATAAAAGAATTAAATATAAAGGTATTGTCTGTGAAAAATGCGGTGTTGAGGTTACAGAGTCTAAGGTTAGACGCGAAAGAATGGGCCATATTGAACTTGCCACACCCGTGGCCCACATTTGGTATCTAAGGTCTGTCCCCAGCATAATGGCCCTTTTGCTTGATATGAAGCTAAAAGAACTTGAACGTGTAATCTACTATGAATCCTATGTTGTTGTAGAGAGCGAAGTGGATGAACTGCCTGTAAAGACCGTTTTAAATGAAGCTCAATACAGGGCGTACCTTGAAAAGTATGGTGTTAGATTTACAGCGGAAATGGGTGCTTCTGCAATACAGAAGCTTTTAAAGAAAATAGATCTGGATCTTTTAATATACGAGCTTAAGGACGAGATAGAGGCTACAAAATCCGAAGCGAAGAAGAAGAAACTAATCAAGAGACTAAGGCTTGCTGAACAGTTTAAGAGAAGTGGAAATAAGCCAGAGTGGATGATACTTGAGGTTTTACCTGTTTTGCCACCGGATTTGAGGCCCCTTGTGTCTTTAGAAGGTGGTAGATTTGCATCAAGCGACTTAAATGACTTATATAGGCGTGTTATAAACAGGAACAACAGGTTAAAGAGGCTTATCGAGTTGGGTGCTCCTTCCATAATAATCAGAAACGAAAAAAGAATGCTACAAGAGGCTGTTGATGCTTTAATAGATAACGGTAGAAGAAAACAGGTTGTTAGGGCTTCCAACAATAGGCCGTTAAAGTCGTTGAGTGAATCCATCAGAGGTAAAGAGGGAAGGTTTAGAAGGAACCTGCTGGGTAAGAGGGTCGATTACTCCGGCCGTTCAGTAATTGTTTCTGGTCCTGAGTTGAGAATGGATCAGTGCGGTTTGCCGAGAATTATGGCACTTGAGCTGTTTAAACCATTTATCTTCCATAGGCTGATCAGCGATGGCTATGCACCAACGGTCAAGGCAGCCAAGAAGATGGTTGAAAGAAAGGACCCAGAGGTTTGGAATATACTTGAAGAGGTTGTAAAAGAGCATCCTGTGTTGCTGAACAGGGCTCCTACATTACACAGGCTTTCCATACAGGCATTCCACGCCGTTTTAACAGATGAAAAGGCCATAAGACTGCATCCACTTGTTTGTCCTGCATTCAACGCGGACTTCGACGGCGATCAAATGGCCGTTCATGTGCCTTTGAGTAATGAGGCTATACTTGAAAGCGAAGTTTTGATGCTTGCAACAGAGAATATTATCTCACCTGCACACGGTAACCCCATTGCTATGCCCAGCCAAGACATGATTTTGGGCGTTTACTATATGACAAAGCCAAGAGACGGTCAGAAGGGCGAGGGCATGGTATTTTCATCGCCTGATGAGGTGCGCATTGCCTATGAGAACGGTGTATGTGGCTTGAATGCACGAATTAAGGTAAGGATTGATGGCGAGATTTACGACACCACTGTTGGTAGGGTTCTGTTCTATGAGATCGTTCCTAAGGATGTACCATTTAAACAGGTTAACAAGCTGTTTACAAAGAAAGAGTTAAACAAGTTTATATCGTTCCTATACAAGACGCACGAACTTCCTGTTGTTGTTAAGTTTTTGGATGATGTTAAAGACTTGGGATTTGAGATGTCAACGCGGGCGGGTGTCTCCATATCAATCGACGACATGGTTGTTCCTAAAGAGAAGGCAGAGATTATTGCAAAAGCCGAAGAAGAAGTGAGAAAGATTCAAGAGGATTATAGACAGGGATTGCTTACAGATAAAGAGCGATATAACAAGTCTGTGGATATTTGGAGCTCCGCCACAGATAGGATTGCGGCTGCCATGATGAGGGAGTTGGGTGGAGAGTATGAGGAGAGTTTTAACTCCATCTTCATTATGGCACACTCAGGTGCGAGGGGTTCTCAGCAACAGATGAGACAGCTTGCAGGAATTAGGGGTCTCATGGCCAAGCCTTCAGGCGATATTATTGAGACACCGATCAAATCGAACTTTAAAGAGGGTTTGACGGTTCTTGAGTACTTTACGTCGACTCATGGCGCAAGGAAAGGACTTGCAGACACGGCCCTGAAGACGGCAAACGCTGGTTATTTGACGAGGAAACTTATAGACGTGGCTCAGGATGTCACCGTAACAATGGAGGATTGTGGAACTACGGAAGGTATAGAAGTATCGGCCATTATGGTGAATGGTGAAGAGATTGAGTCTTTAGAGGATAGAATCTTGGGAAGGGTGGCAGCAGAGGATGTTGTGGATCCGTTCACAGGAGAGGTGATAGTTGAAGAGGGTAACGAGATAGATGAGGAAGCAGTTGAGAAGATAACCAATGCCGGCATTAGGTCGGTTAAGATATACTCCGTTCTAACATGTAAGGCTGAAAGGGGTGTTTGCGCTAAATGCTACGGAAGGGATTTAGCAAGGGGTGGCAGAGTCAAGGTTGGAGAGGCCGTGGGTATTGTGGCAGCCCAGTCCATTGGAGAACCGGGTACACAGCTTACGCTTAGAACATTCCACGTTGGTGGTACGGCTTCAAGGTTGACAAAGGAAAGTAAATCAGCAGAAACAACGCGAGCTGGTATTGTTAGGTTTTATAAATTCTTTACCGTCAAGAACTCAGAGGGAGACAACGTTCTTCTCTCAAGGAGGGATGCAGCGCTATTTATCACAGAACCCCAGATCGTTTCGAGAAATGCAGGCCAAGTCAGGATTGAAGAGGATAAAACTTACTATTACATTAAGGTAGGTGAGAATGAAGAGTATAAACTCAAGAAGGTGAACTTTGTTACAGAGAAGGATATAATTTCCGGCGGTAGTGAGATAATTGGAAAGTACCTGTTGAGTGTAAAAGACGGCGATACGGTTGATAGACTTTCGCTGTTGGTTGAGCGTGTCTTAGAGGTCTTTGATGTTCCAAAGAAGATCCCTTATGCTGCTAAAGTTTACGTTGAGGATGGTCAGACGATAAAGAGGTTCGTCAAGACTGAAGAAGGTGGTGTTGTAAAACTCATTGCCCTTGAGGGGGATGAGTTTGTGGAGATAGATACGCCAGAGAACGGTATTGTTAATAGGCATGGTACGCACGTTGTTATTGTTAAGGACGGAAAGGATGAGGTTAGGTACTACGTTCCTAAGGGTTCAAAGCTCTACGTTAAGAAAGGCGATAAGGTAGAGTCGGGTGATTTGATCGTTGGTTATGATGACGAGAAGAAAAAGAGAATTTTTGAAAGCGATCCAACCGTCTACATAAGCACAACTACGATAGCTGAATGGGACGCCTATTCAGATTATCTGCTTGCCGGTGCAGATGGATACGTAAAGTGGGTTGATCTAATTCCTTTTGTAACAATCAAAGAAGAGATAGATAAGATCACTTCGATGAAGAGTAATATAGTTATCGAAAGCAAGGATTTATCGAAGAAGCCGAGAATTGTTATTGTCGATGAGAATGGCAATGTTCAAAAGTTTGCAAATATAGATGAGGACGCAATGTACTATCTACCACCGGGGGTAATTTTACAGAAAGAAGATGGCGAGCCCGTTAAAGCTGGAGATGTCATCGGTAAAATTCCTAAAGAGTTGGACAAAACAACGGATATTACGGGTGGCTTGCCGAGGGTTTCTGAATTATTTGAGGCAAAAAGACCCGCTAATGCAGCGATTATCAGTGAGATCAGCGGTATAGTTTCATACGGTAAGGAGAGTAAGGGCAAGAGAAAGGTTATAATAACATCAACCGCTGGTAAGGGTGAGGTTAAGAAAGAGTACTTGATACCAAGAAACAAGAGGCTACTTGTCTATCCAGGAGATAGGGTTGATATGGGCGAACCGATCACAGATGGTCCTATCAATCCACATGATATACTTGCGATTTTGGGCGAGAAAGAGCTTCAAAAGATGCTTGTTAGTGAGATACAGCAGGTATACAAGCTGCAGGGAGCAAATATTAACGATAAGCACATCGAGATCATCGTTAGGCAAATGCTCTCTAAGGTTTTGATTGAGGATGCCGGTGA
>WFQR01000019.1 GCA_015486955.1 Hippea sp.
AAGTTGATAGTGAGAAAGACGGGATAAAAAGTACCCAAAATCAGGCAAATCAAAGCTTTAGCCACAACGATGAGCTATCCAAAAAAAGTGAAGATACAAGAAATAACGATACAAAAGACACTAACAATGCAGGTAAACATACACAAGAAGTGGAATTTAAAACAACAATTGAAACAAAAGCAATACACAACAACAATGCACCTAATATTCATCCTCACACATTGACAAGTAGTACTACAAATAACAATAACACCGCTTTGGATCAAAGTAATCTCCATCCGCCGTTGGATAAGGTAATAGAGGAAATCGACAAAATAACAAATCTCAAACCACCAGTCACAAAAAGCATAACAGTAAAGCTCAACCCACCTCATTTGGGTAATTTACATCTAAAAGTGAGTTTGGATATTCAAAGAAACCTGACGGCTTCGATAGCCGTTCACGATAAAGACACTTACAAGACAATAGTAAATCACTTAGATTCTCTAAAAGAGTACCTTGTAACTAACGGCATAAAGGTTCAAAACATCGACGTTCACAACTCGTTCAACGAAAACTTTATGAACCAATTCTCTGGTGGATCTGGAAGTTTCCAACAGCAAGGTCAAGCAAATGGCAATCAGGCCCAAAGTGGAGGGTTCAGTTATACATTCAGGGGAAATGTTCAAACAGAGGAAGCAAGTAGCATTTCAAGAAGAACACCAGCTAAGGGAATTGATATAACGGCTTAAAGGGGGGCAAAGATGGATATAGCCAAAATAGCAAACGATGCAAACATAGCAGAATCAATGTCTTCGGATAAGGTAGAAAATCCTAAGGCGACTTTAAGTAAATATGACTTTTTAAAACTCTTAGTGGCACAGCTTAAATACCAGGATCCACTGCATCCTTTAAACAATGATCAATTTATACAGGAAAACACGATGTTCTCACAACTTGAGCAACTGATGAATATGAGCAAATCCATCTCTAAGCTCAATACAAACCTATCAACAAATCCACGCGAATACGCAGCGAGCTACTTGGGAAAATACATATCGACGGGAGAAAACACAATTAAGGTTACAAAGAACAAAATTGATAGCGTGAGTTTCACATTGAGTAAAGAAGCCGATGTAACGGTCCACATATCTAATTCAAAGGGAGAGGATATTGCCGATGTGGATTTAGGTAAACTATCAAAAGGCGCTCACACTTACACGTGGAACGGAAAAGACAACAAGGGCAATAGTGTAGCAACAGGAACATACACCGTCAGAATTACAGCAAAATACGATGATGGCACGCAGGTAACACTGTCAAAAAGCGCCGGTAAAGTAATAGCTGTGAATTTCGAGGGCGATCAAACCATGCTTGTAACGGATGCAGGCAAACAAGTGCCATTATCTCAAGTTCAAGTTGTATCATCGGGAGGTCAGACATGATTAGGGCACTCTATACTTCAAGTAACGCCCTCTTCGATCAACAAATGGGCGTGGATTCAATAGCAAACAACATTGCAAATATAAACACCATCGGTTTTAAAAAGACAAGACCCGTATTCAGTTCTTTGCTCTACCAAACACAAAAAATCGGTATGGCAGGTCAAGATCCCATGCAAATAGGTCTCGGATCTCGTTTACAATCAACGGATACGATTTTAACAGAAGGAATGATACTGCAATCCGATAAGGACACAGATCTTGCCATAGAGGGTAATGGATTCTTTACTTTACTTGACCCTAACGGTAATGGTTCAAATTTTTTATTCACAAGGGCAGGAGATTTCTCTGTGGATGCAGATGGTAATTTGGTTAATCCCGAAGGATACAAAGTCGTTGGTTGGCTTGCCCAGCCGTCACAGCAAGGAACGGGCTATTTTATACCCAAAGACCCAACAACAGGTATACCAACTGGTCAGATACAGCCCATAAACTTCAAAAGTTACGAAAACGTGGCAGCAGTAACATCAACGTATATCAGATTTAAGGCAAATCTCAACTCATCATCAACCGTAAAGGAGTATGCTCCTTTGAGGACAAATAGTGACCAAAATATGAGGGTTAACTTCAATTCTGTTTACAACAGTAACGGAGAGCTGTTAAACGTCGAAGACGGAGACAACTTCCAGATAAGTTTTAACGGTGGAAACACCTGGCATACCTATGAATACGACAACAATGGTAGTGTAACTCAAGGCGCAGAAGGGTTTAAAACAATTGACGATCTTATTCAAGACATTGAGAATGACATAAAAAACGACAATATAAACGCCAACGTCATATTTCAAGATGGTCAATTAATAATAAAAAATACCGGAAGTGATACTCTAAAAATAAGAGTAAGGCCCACAACAGAAGACAGCAATTTTCCCCATCCTCAAGAAAACAAAAAACTAACAACAGTCTTTGAAAACTTAACTCAAAATGTAGATCCAGGACAAGAAAACTCAACCCAACAGATGGAGGTTGCAACGCATGTTGTTCACTCGTTTTTCTACGATGCAACAGGAGAAAAACACGATATTGACGTCACTTTCATTCGCATTGACCAAAACAAGTGGTCATATGAGGTAACATTGCCAAACAACGATGGAACAATAACAAACAATACGGGTATTATAAACTTTGACAACAATGGCGGACTTGACCCCAATACACAATCACCAACGGTAAACATTACTTTAAACAACGGCGCACCTTCAGTGCGGTTGCTTGTAAACTTTTGGAACACAGATGATGCCAAATACGATGGTAATCAATTTACAGGGTTAACACAGTTTGCATTGGATTCAGACACAAGTTTCCAAACACAAGATGGATCTCCGCCAGGCTTGTTGCAAAAACTGTACGTTGACAGAACAGGCACGTTTTACGGAGCCTATTCAAACGGTAAAAGTTACCCAATTGCGCAGATAGCCATATCAAAATTCATGAACCCTCAAGGATTGGAAAGGGTTGGTAAAACTCTATTCAAAATTACACCCAATGCCGATAGTCAAGCTGTTTTATCGTCAAATGGATTTATAGGTATTGCAAGCGAAGGAGGAAGAGGAATAATTTTGTCAAAGCACTTAGAGTCAAGCAACGTCAACTTAGGCGACGAATTTGTTAACTTAATTGTTTACCAAAGGGGTTTCGAAGCTTCATCAAAAGGCGTAACAACGGCAAATCAAATGTTAATCACAGCTATTAATCTAAAAAGATAATGGGAGGTAGATAGCCATGTTAAGATCACTGTGGAGTGGTGTTTCGGGTTTAAAATCAGAACAGGAGGCAATGGACGTTGTAGGCAACAACGTGGCAAACGTCAACACTATAGGCTTCAAGAAGGGAAGAATAACCTTCGTTGATGTTCTGTCCCAAACCATGAGTGCAGCAACAGGACCGGAAGGCAATATAGGTGGTAAGAATGCAACGCAAATTGGTTTGGGTGACACAGTTGCAGTTGTTGATAATATTTTCTCGCAAGGCAGTCTTCAGGCGACAAGCAAAACAACGGATTTAGCCATTCAAGGAGATGGTTTTTTTATAGTCAGTGATGACGGTGGAAAAACCTATAGATACACAAGGGCTGGTGATTTCTCATTCGATGCGGCGGGAAATTTGGTTAATCCTGAAGGTTTCATCGTTCAAGGTTGGATGGCAAATGATGAAACACACAAAATAAATACGGCTGCAAGCATAGAAAACATTGTTATACCTCAAGACAAAACAGTTCCTGCAGGTATTACAAAGAACATTACAATTAAAGCAAATCTAAACGGCGGTGATCATATAGAAGAGATGGCACCGGCTCATGGTACTGTGGATGAAAACGGTAATCAAGTTACACCCGACGATATGGCCGTTCTCTTCGATGTAAATGGGGATGCAATCAATTTGGGTAAGGAGTTAGCACAATATATACACACAAACAGTTCATTTTCATCAGACTGTAGCAATAATTGCGTCTATGATCTCTCTGGGCATAAAATCCAATTGGCGAGTGGTACTGTAGTAAAGCTCCAAATAAACAATAGTTATGTTTCACTGACGTACACTACTACTCCTACCAATGATCCGAATAAGTTCACTTCCTTCGGAGGTTTTGTGAATAAATTAAAAACACAAATAGATAATATTGCAGGAAATAATGTTAACGTATACACAACCAACACTGGAGCTATACTAATATCAAACGCAACAAACACACCTTTACAAATAGGCGTTGTAAGTACAACCGCTGGTGATTTCAACGGTTACTTCAAAAGTGCATTAATAAATTTAGAAGATTCTCAACATGGACAAAGTATTGGATCCAATGCAACAAGATCCACATTACCATTTTTAGCTGCCCCGGGTGACATATTGGCTATGAGCTACGATAATGGGGAAACCTATCATGGATACATTTATACTAATAACACCCCACACGCTTCACAAGGAACCTTTAGAACAATCCAAGACTTAGTAAACGCAATAAACTACGATCTACAACAAAAATACGGAAATAATGCAAAAGCATCTATAGACCCAAAAACAGGAGAAATAGTAATAGAAAATGACACTAATAATGACATAAGGATAGGGAAAGTTTTCTCCAACAACCTAAAATTAGGAACTATAATGGGAACACTTTCAGGTCTTATAAACCCAAATGGAAAAGTATCATCTCAACCATTTGAAGCTGCAGTTCATGTTACTTCAATTGACGTATATGACTCTTTAGGTAATAAACACACCGTAACATTTACTTTCAGAAAAACAGGATATGATACCTCTGGATATGCAATCTGGAGCTGGGAAGCATCTGTGCCTAAACCGGGACAAGTATCAAATAACAGTGGAATAATAAAATTCGATCAAAATGGGCGTCTTGTGTACTTATCCAGTCCAGTGGCAATTACAGTTGATTGGAGAAATGGAACCCAACCACAGGTTATCAACCTCAATTTTGGCGATATAAACACCTTTGACGGTTTGACGCAATTCTCTCTGCCTTCACAAACAACAGCCGAAACACAAGACGGTTATCCCGGTGGAAGTTTGCAGAGGGTCATGATCAACCAGGACGGTGTCATTATCGGAATATTCTCAAACGGAAAGAGCTACCCATTAGCTCAAATAGCTTTAGCCAAGTTTGCAAACAACGAAGGATTAATGAAAGAAGGCAATTCGATGTATGCTGAAACAGCAAACTCTGGTCATCCTGTCATCGGTACAGCAGGAACTGGTGGCAGGGGAACGTTTGCACCAAGCCACTTGGAGATGAGCAACGTGGATTTAGCAGAGGAATTCACAAATATGATCATATATGAAAGGGCGTTCCAAGCAAACTCAAGGAGTATCACAACATCTGACCAGATGATCCAGGAGCTTCTGAACCTCAAGAGATAATAACCTCAGGGGGCTTGTCCCCCTCTTCTAATATACTTTCCAATGGATTAAAAACACGAGATGGAATAAAAATAGGCTGAGCCATGCAACCTTTGAAAAAACCCCATTTTATATTTAAAGCCTTCGCGCCACCAATTATAGACCATTTAAAAATGGCCCCTGCATCCAGCAAAGGAAAATGTCTTTTTATAAACCTCAACTCTTCAATAAAATCCAAATCGACATTACTCGCAAGACTATCCGTGCCTACTGCCACGTTAACACCGCTTTCCAAAATTCCATACACATCTGGCAACTTACCTGTTATGTAGTCATTACTCCTCAAACACAAACAAACCGTCCCGTCCAACTGCTTTATCTTTCTAAAATCTCTTTCTTGAGCATAAACGCAATGGACAAAGATGGTTCCTTTTTTTAAACAACCACACCTTTTTAAAAAATCCCAGTGATCTTTATAACATTTCACATCGTCCACCAAGCCCAAATCATACAAAAAGTCAAACAGATCTCCCTTCTTTTTAAAGAAACCCAACTCTCCATAACTTTCAAGGAAATGGATAGACATCAAAGTTGATCTACTGCACAAATACTCCATTAAACACGGATGTGAGGAGTAGATTGAATGGGGCGTCAAAGAAACCATTTTGTCATCCAACTTGAAACTTTCAAGCTTCTCTTTAACTTCACACGCCTTTTCTTCTTTTAAGGAATAATTTTCATAAAACACAACAGAGTTGGGCATACTATTTTTTAAAGCATCCACACTCAAAAGCGTATTCGATATATCACCCACAACAGAAACACCACTACTTTTGAGCTCCTCTATCCCCTTTTTTATGCTACTAACAATTATTCCATTGTCCAATTCCCCTCTTTTCTCGGACATAATCGCCTTGAGCCAATCAACAAAGCCCTTTCTCTTCGGAAGTTTGCCCTTAAGATAGCCAAGCTCAAGATGAACATGCGCATTTACAAACCCAGGAAACAAAACACCACCGTAAAATTCAGCCCTTTCAGCCTCAGGATACGATTTTATAAGCGTTTTGTATCCACCCACATCCAAAACAACGTTATCCTTTAAAACTACTGCCGCGTCTTTCAAAAGTTCCTTTCCTGTAAAAACGTAATCAGATACGTACAACTTCATTTTCAACCCTCTTTAAATTAAACAAAAGCAAAACGATATTTGCTAAGAATGAAGTAAAGTTAGACAAAGCTATGGAAAACCAAATGCCGTTTAGACCGTAATATTTTGACAAAACATAGGCCAAAGGCAACATAAAGAACCACAAATTGAACAGATTTATCAGGCTCGGTCGCTTGGTATCATGTAAAGCCATCGAAGATCGCGCAGAGATCGTAGCCAAGACAACAAAAGGGTAACTGACAAAGTAAAAAAACATCAACCTAAACGCTATCTTTTTAACCATTGGATCTCTAACAAAAATAGCCAAGATTGGATCTCTAAGAGCATAAATTAGTACATCCAAAGCACCAATAAAGAAAAAACCCAAAGCCAAAACCCAAAATGCACCCTCTTTAAGTCTATCAATGAGTTTTGCACCGTAGTTTTGGCCTACAACAACAAAAGAGGTATTTGCAAGGCCAAAAACCAAAAACAGAAGTACTTGGTAAATCCTTATGACAATAGAATAAGCAGAAAGCGCAACCTGAGAAAATCCACTCACAAGCCTAATCAAAACAAGCATACTGACAATCCTAAAAAACAAATGGAGACTTGCAAAAACACCTTTGCTAAGAAGCCTCGAAACAACCCTCTCTCTGATTAAAAACCTAAAATAATAACCGTTGTTGTGCAAAAATATAACCTGCAAGCATATACCAATCAACACAGACATAATCGTCGAAAGCGCAGCACCACGTATACCCAATTTTAGGTAAAACATGAAAAACGGATCAAAAATTGCATTCAAAATGTTCGTCAAAACCATAACCCTAACAACCAAACTTGGCAATGCATTGGAACGCAAAACGGAGTTGTTCAGCGTAAATAGAAAGTTGAATATCAAACCCAAAACGGCAACACTCAAGTATTGATACGCAAAGATGCGCGTTAGTCCCCTTAGACCAAGAAGGTTCAAAATACCGTTGAGAAATAAGTACAAAACAGCGCTGAAAAGCAAAGAGAAAATCAAAACCAACGTGAATGCGTTTGAATAGTAAAAACGCGCCTGAGAAAATTTCTTGCCTCCCAGACAGGAAGCCACATACATACCTGTAGCCGTAGACAAACCTATAAATGACGAAAAAATCACCATAAGAACGATACTTGAGCTCACCAGAGCACCAATAGCCAAATAGGAAATCTTTGAAACAAAGTACATATCAACCAAATTAAACAAATTTTGGGTAAGCATCTCAACCATCATTGGTATGGATAAAAAAACTATGCTTTTTAGAATTGGATCCTTTGTGGGATCTACATTTTTAAAAATCTTCACCTATTGGTTTACAAGGGACAATCGCGTTTTAGACTCACTTATCACTTCCAAGATATGTGTCTTGATCCAATGAGGATCCCACCACTCGATCGGATTCACATAATAACCATCAACGAGCACATCAAAATGCAGATGATCGCCACCGGCAAGACCTGTTGTATCGGTAATGGCAATAATCTGTCCCTTTCTCACAAACTCGCCCTTTTTCACTAAAAAACTCTGCAAATGTCCATATAAACTAAATATGCCAAAGCCATGATCAATGATAATCGTGTTTCCATAAACACCTAAATACCCTTCAAAAACAACAATACCGTTATTCGCTGCCTGTACCTTTGCATTTCTCACGCTGGCTAAATCATAGCCCTTGTGATACTTAATATCCACAAGCTTGCCCTTGTAATAGTAAAATCTCTCGTCGTTAAACGTGGCAGTAACTTCAGAATCTCTAAGCTGCAAAAACCTACCTTTCCACAGTATTTTATCAATCGAATTAGAGCAAATCTGCCTGATCCTCTTAGTATCTCTTGCGCGTTCAACCCTGTTAACATAAAGAAAATCTGCAAGTAATGTCTCTTTTTGCGGTATATTTTCCTTTTGCATTATGGCAAGAACTTTATCCCTTATAAACGCATCAGTTATGTTGATCTTACTCTTTTTGAGTTTCCAAGAAGAGTAATAAACCGGCACATGGACAACCGTCAAATTCCCCGCTTTGTCCAAAGCATAGATATTTGTGGAATAATTTTTAAGTTTAGACAACGGATAGGTAAAGAAGCTTATATAAACGTGTTTATTGCCAAAGATGTTTTCTGCGTTATACGCTTTGAACCTATCAATCACACCGTCGTGTGAAACACCCAAATAAACATCCTTTAAATTATCGTCTTTAGCGTAAAAAACGGCCAAAGAAGTTCCACTGACAGCCACTCTGCCCGTACCACTGAGCAAAATCACCTGCGGTGGCGTTGTATCAATAATCACAGGAAAACTAATCTGCTTTGTAAAACCATTTAAGTAATTATTAGTCGAATAGTCTTCAACCTCAACAACAAACGTGGCATTGCCCTGCGGTAGGATCTTATTTGTCTTAAAATCCACATCAAACCTCTTAATGAACCTATCGCTGAATGTCTTCTTAAAAAGCTCTATTTCCGTATTCATCGCGATCAGCTTCACATCAATACTTTTAATGCCAGCAAATCTATCGTTAACGTGAACGATTACTGGCTTATTGGCCGAAAAATAGCCCTTTGGACTTTCAACAACAATATTAATCCCGTTGCCTTTAATCAACGGTGTGTAATGATAAATGGCATAAGCTAAAGCTACTAAAATGATCAAAAGCAAAAGCACCCTACCCTTGCGCATTGTATCCCCCTATTTCTATAGTTAAACCATTGATCTTTTTATTCTTAAACGTCTTTGCGCGATTAATAAACTTCTGTATGTCTAATCGGCTCAAAAACCTCGACGCCTCAGTATAAATGTACGAATTCCTTTCCAAATCCCTGTTCAAATAACCAAAGAAAGGAAAATTCTTAACAACAAAAACAAATATAGCGATCAACAAAAACGCCTTTAAAGCACCGAAAGCAAATCCAAACGTCCTGTCAAGCCAACCAAGCTGAATGGCTTTAACAATATTCGAAAGCACGTATCCGATAAGCAAGAATCCCAAATAAACAACAATAAAGATTATAAAAAAGGCAGAAACATAAGCCACGACAGGTGATACAGTAAGGTGGTGATAAATAATATTACCAAACTGCTTACCAAACATATCGGACAAAACTACACCACCAATTAAAGCGGCTAAACCAAAAATTTCTTTGATTAAACCCCTAATCAAACCCCTGATGGCCAAAACAACTATAAAAACGCCCAGAACAATGTCAATTACATTCACCTTTTTCAACGGTAACTGTTTTAAAGTTTTTGTAATAAACCATACCCGGTTTTAAACCCTTCGGTTTTTTCACATCCTTTACAAACGCGTAATCCACATCCACCTTCTCGCCGCAGTTCGCCTTACTCCTTTGGGCAACAACCTCTGCAGCTTTGATAATAACACTATCATCCAACGTTTTCAACTTCGATGGCAACTTTAATATAAGGTGGGAAGAAGGCCTATTCTTAGCATGAAACCACAGGTCGTTCTTTGAAGACAGTTTCAATGTAACAATATCGTTACCACGTGCGTTTTTGCCCAAATAGGCATCAAAACCCTCTATTTCCAATTTCTCATAGGGCACATAATTTTTTACCCTTCTCATCCTTTGAGTGGACCTAATTATTTTTTCTTGAATTAGTATGTTTAAAATGTCGTCTAAATCCTCATCCCTGCTCGAACTTTCAACATCGAAGATCAACTGCTCAATAAAATTAATCTCCTTATTCGTTTCATCTATCCTCTTTTTAACAAGCTCGACGCTTTTTTTTGCCTTCTTGTATTTCTTAAAGTAGTGCTGTGCGTTTTCAAATAGAGTTAACTCAGGGTTCAGCGGAACAACAATAGGTTTTTGTGTGTAAACGTCGATTAGCTCAACGTTTTCTTGATACTTCGTATCAACCTGTGGATTTGCCATTAGATTTTCTGCATAGATCCTATACTTATCGTAGTTTTGTGCTTTCTTTAGCTCATCCTCAACCTTAATCAACCTACGCTTCAGGGAATTCAATCGTGTCTTCAAGATCTTCAAGATATTTCTTTTTCTGTTTTCAATTTCCCTAATTCTCGGTTTTACAACGTACTGTTCAAACAAAAAATCCTCATCAACACTCCTAAAAGCCTTCTGAAAGTAAAAAGGCAAAACAACGTTCTTGGGATAAAGGTAAAGCTCAAATTTGCCCTTCTCAAACGTCTCCCTAATCTTCTTGACAAGACCCAAAAACTCCTCATCCGTACTCACAAGCCTTCGCAGAGCAGTTGAAAATCCCAATATATCTTCATTGTACCTAAACTTTTTTAAAAGCAAATCCATATCGGAAGTTAAAAGATCGGGCATGCTGTTTATCAAGGGTTCATACATCTTCTTTGGCAGTATATTCCTTGAGGATTCCACATGCTTAAATGCCTGTATGACGACATCATCGCTATCCGTAAATATCGCATTTGTATTCCTGTCCATTATCTCAAGAATTAACTTGTATCTATTGACAATCGAGCCCCTCTGGTCTTCAAACACCAGCGTAACCACTCGCTCAGAGCCCTTTTGAATAACGTCGACCAACTTCAAACCTACCAATTTTCTCTTTAAAAAAAACAAAAAAGGTAGGTCATCCCTATCCTTTTTTTCTATGGTTTTTCTAAATGGTAAGAAAAAACTATTCTGTGGTGAAAGGTCAACAAACAAAAAATAATCGCACTTTTGAAACCCTATGCTGAAAAGCGTTGGAGAGTGAAGACAAACAGAAGTAACCCTTCTGCCGACAAAATGCTCACGTGCTTTTCTTGTCGCGTATTTAAAAAGGTAGTGGTTCATTTAAAACAAAAAAGAAGAGGCAGCACAACTACCTCTTCTTCTTCATCATTTTGAGGCGTTTAAGCAACTTCTTTCTCGCTGCTAAAGCCTTCTTCTTCCTTCTCTCGCTGGGCTTTTCGTACCTCTCCCTTTTCTTGATCTCGGAGAGAATACCTGCCTTCTCACACTGCTTCTTAAACCTCTTCAGTGCCTCCTCGAAGCTTTCATCCTCCCTGACAACAACGCCTGGCAACCAAATCACCCCGCTTTCTTCTTTTCAATGGCTTTGCGATTATATTAAAAAAAACTTATAGGGTCAACATCAAAATATATGCCATCTCTTCTGCCAATTTCTCTATTCAAAAAATCTATGGCCTTTAAAACAGCATTGGTCTTTATAATCAAATGGTGTCTAAATTTGTTTCTAATCTTGAAAACAGGGCACCTTGAAGGACCAACAACGGTGAATCTATCCTTAACAACCCTATACACATCCTCAATTAATTTTAGAGACTTTTCCGCTTTAACCGAACTGGAAACGACCCTAATGAGTCTGCAAAACGGTGGATAGTTAAACATCTCTCGTGTCTTTATCTCTTCATCAAAGAAACCATAATAATCGTGATTTTTGATAAATTCGGACAGGTGTGTAGATGGTGTGAGTGTTTGGATTATGACCGATCCCCTTGTTTTTCTTCCGCTACGTCCCGCCGTTTGAATGATCAAGGATACACCCTTCTCAAAGGCCCTAAAATCGGGGATTGAGAATAAAGATTCAAAATCGGTAATCACAACAAGTCCAATTTTTGAGACATCGTGACCCTTCGAAAGCATTTGAGTACCAACCAAAATATCGATTTTACCGTTGTGCAGATCGTTTATAATCCTCTCAAACTCCCCTTTTTTAGACGTAACGTCCCTGTCGAAGCGCTGTATCTTTGCATTTGGAAAGATCTTTTTCAGCTCCTCTTCAATTTTTTGAGATCCAACTCCCCTATCGGCCAGATCAAAAGAGCCGCATCTCGGACACGTTTTTGGTATATCGAAAACAGAATCACACCAGTGGCACTTCAAAGATGCGCTCTCCTTGTGATAAACCAAAGAAACGGAGCAGTTGGGACATCTAAAAACATAACCACATTTTTCGCAAACCAAATACCTTGCGTAACCCCTTCTGTTGATCAAAACTGCCACAGTCTCATGCCTATCCAACGTTTGATTAATGGCATAAACAGTTTCATTTGACAAAAATTTTCCCTCTTCAAGTTTAACAAACCGTATCTCTGGCAGTTCAACGCTGCCCACCCTTTTTGTAAGTCTGATGAGGTTAAATTTTCCTGTTACAGCTTTGTGCAACGATTCCAAAGAGGGTGTTGCAGAACTTAAAATAACAGGAATTTCCTTTTTTTTGGCTCTGTATATGGCAATATCTTTGGCATTGTACAACGGTTGATTATCCTGCTTATACGATTCATCGTTTTCCTCATCCACAACAACTAAACCCACGTTTTCAAAGCTAACAAATATAGCAGACCTTGTGCCTATCAAAATCGATGTCTCACCGCGAATGAACTTTAGCCAGTTTTCGTACTTTTCCTTCTTAGTTAGACGTGAATGTATTATTGAGATGGCCTCTTTTGAAAATCGATCTGAGAATACCTTGATGTACTGAGGTGTTAAAGCGATCTCTGGCACCAAAACCACACTCTTTTTACCCAATTTTAATAATTCCTCGATAATCCTCAAATAAACCTCTGTTTTTCCGCTTCCCGTTACGCCGAACAATAGGTGCACCTTAAACTCATCCAATTTTATCGATTTTATCGCCCTTTCCTGCTCATCTGTTAGATCAAATGCGTGTTCTTGAGACAAAACGAAGTGTGGCTTAAGCGGAGAGAAATCTATCGTCTCTTTAATTTCAAAAACCTTTTTTGGGAGAGCACTTTTCAAAAACAAACCCTCGTGTGTCATATAGTAGAAGGAAAAGAATTTAAGGCTTTCCAAGAACTCTTGATCAAGTATGGGTCTATTATCAAAAACCTCTAAAATCGGCTTTGTCTCATAATCCACACTATCTGCCAAAGACCAAACAACACCAACACGTTCAACACCCTTAAAATCAACAAGAACGCGCGTTCCAAGATCGAGTTCTCTTTCTGAGTGGTACACGAAGCCTTTAGATATGGCCAAAGGAAACAAAACGTGATAAAAGAACATTGTTTTTAGGTGTAGCCCTTTAATCTGCAAACGCTACAAACATCAGAAAAGGTAGGATAACCACAGATTTTGCAGCGATTTTTGATTTTTTCTTCCCTCTTTTCCAAAATCGGTTTTAGGTTTTTTAAAAAACCCTGATAGAAATCGATCTTCGTGCCTGGAGATGAAAACTCTATTTGATTTAAGTGTTTTTTGTACATCGTGAACGTCGCGCCTTTGCTATAAGGACACTCTATATCCACAAAATCCAACCCCTTAAAGAAAGCATACACAGACGTTTCGTACTCCGTGACCCTACACAAAGGTTTGACCTTCTTCAAAAGCCCTTCTTCACTGGGTAAAACAGGGCTTTGATCCACTAAATACTCCATCTTCCAGTGCAAAACATTTGAAAAGAGCCTACTCACCTCATCGTCCAAGTTATGACCCGTAGCCAAAACGTCATAACCCTCTTTTAGCCCCACCATGTTAAAGTAATAACGTTTGATCTGGCCACACAAAGAACACACCACACGCCTTGTCTTTTTCTTTACCTCAGGTATGGGTATGCCCTCATCCTTTAAATTCACAACTATGAGCTTTGCATTCCTCTCTTTCGCAAACCTTTCAACCTTACCCTTTGCAATATCACTAAACCCTTCAATACCCAAGTGCACAAACAAACCATCTGCATTGTATCCCAAATCCAAGAGCACATTCCAAAGCGTTAAGCTATCCTTGCCGCCACTAACAGCAACAAGGATCTTGTCTTTTTTGGTAAACATCCTAAACGATTTTATGGCCTTTAAAACCTGATTTTCAAAGAAGTACAGAAAGCAATCTCTACAAAACGCCGCATTGTGGCTTTTAAGCTCAACCTCGGCCTGTTTTTTACACCTTACACACTTCATCCCTTAGAATACACCGTCTTGATTTCAATTTCCTCATTGTCCCGAAGCACAACATCCCTCGTCAAAAGCCTATTACCTTTGATCACCAACACCTCAAACGGTAAGAAGTTCAGCCTTTTTAATATCTTCCCTACACTTATTGGCGTATCAAAACTGTAAATTTCCCTTTTATCAACAGTCACCCGGACCACGCTTCTATTTTTCAGAAGCAGACTATTAAAGTCAAACAAAAAATTGAATTTTCAACGTTTATAGGATAAAGTTATTGTTGTATGTGTGCTTTTGCGGAGTTTTTGATAATCTTTTCCATCGTCCTCATAATGATTGAGATAATCCTGAGTACAGGCGGTATATTGGCATTCAGCGGCATCGTTTCGTTCTTCATATCCCTGATACTCATAGCCATATGGCACATACCCGTTCCTACTCTATTTTTAGAGATCACCATACCAACTTTCATAATCCTGTTCGCTTTGTGTGTAATAACCATCATCCTTGCTTGGAAAGCCCACAAGAAAGAACCAATAGTCGGTGAAAAGACCTTAATCGGCAAAACAGCCAAGTGCGTTAAAGAAATCACTAAAGATAAACCAGGTTTGGTGGAAGTTGATGGAGAACTGTGGACGGCAATTGCAGACGATGAGGTAAAGGAAGGGGAAACTGTCACAATTGTAGGCCAAGAATCGTTAAAATTAAAGGTAAAGAAAGGAGTTTGATATGTTTTTGTTTATCCTATTTGTAATAGCGATAGTAATAATACTCACATCGATCAGGGTGGTCAAAGAGTACGAAAGAGCGGTAATTTTCAGACTTGGCCGTGTTGTGGGTGCAAAAGGACCGGGGATCTTCTTTCTTTGGCCCATCATAGATAGCATGATAAAGGTCAACTTGAGATTAATAACCGTAGAAATACAACCCCAAGATGTCATAACAAAGGACAACGTGACCATAAAGATCAGTGCCGTTGTATACTTTAAAGTCGTGGATCCGGTAAAAAGTGTAGTACAAGTAAATAACTACTACTATGCCATTGAGCAGTTAGCACAAACAACCCTAAGGAGCATCTGCGGACAGGCAGAATTAGACAAACTGCTTTCGGAAAGAGAAAAGATAAACGCAGAGATTCAGGAAATTTTGGATAAACACTCAGACAGCTGGGGTGTCAAAGTTACATTGGTTGAACTAAAACAAATAGATTTACCTCAAGACATGCAGCGTGCAATGGCACGCCAAGCAGAGGCAGAGCGCGATAGAAGGGCGAAAATCATATCAGCAGAAGGCGAATATCAGGCAGCACAGAAACTCAGAGAAGCAGCAGAAATTATCTCTCAATATCCTCAGGCAATACAGTTAAGATACTTGCAAACGTTAAACGAAATAGCCTCTAAAAACAACACGACCACCATATTGCCAATACCATTGGATTTGTTGCAAAACATAGGAAACAAAGGGCAAAGTTAAAAAACTCTTAAATTTTTAAGAATTTTTTGTATAATCTCCATATGGAAGTCATAAAGAATGACCCATATTTGGAGCAGATTTTAGACATATCAAAAAAATTAGGATTAAAGGTTTACCTTGTTGGCGGCGCTGTAAGGGACGCCTTCTTAAACAAACAGACAAACGACTATGACTTCGTTGTCTTTGGCAACATAGAAAAATTAGCACACTCAATCGGATCTGAACTCATCTGTAAAATGATAAAGTACACAAAAAAGATCACCACATACAGGATCTTCTGCTCCCTAAAAACAATAGACCTATCCGAACCCAGAGGTTCGAATTTAGAAGAAGACCTAATAAAAAGGGACTTTACGATCAACTCCATCGCTTACGACCTTGAAAGGGATAGACTAATAGACCCGTTAAACGGCATTGGCGACATAGAAAAGAAAACAATCAGGGCAAATACAGATCATACTATAGACGATGATCCGCTGAGGATACTAAGGGGTTTCAGGCTTGCAGCACTGTTTAGATTTGACATTGAGGCAAACACACTCAAAATGTTTTCAAGCAAGGTCAACCTCCTAAAAAGGGTATCAAAAGAGCGCGTAACGGAAGAATTAAAACAACTGTTCAGCCTAAACGAAACATTTGCCTATCTTCTACTTATGGACAAGGTTGGCGTCATAGACACCCTATTTGAAGACCTATCCCTGACAAATGGCTGTTTACAAAGCTCAAAGCACCTGTTTGATGTTAAAACCCACTCTTTAAGTGTCTACAACTATATAGAGTGGGCCATTGTAAGGATACCTAAGATTTTAGGGAAAACATACAAAAGATACCTAATCCACTATGCAGCGGAAAGGGAAATCCTTCTACCAGCCTTGAAACTCGCAGCGCTATTCCACGATTCGGGAAAGCCGTTTACAAAGGTCGTTATAGACAACACGGCAAAATTCCCAAAACATGAGATAAAAAGCTCTGAGATATTCGAAAAATACGCAAAAGAATATCCATTTGGCAAAAGGATAACAAAACTAACAAGGTTCTTTATTGAAAAACACATAGAACCATCAAATCTGTATAAAGCCTGGAGCATCGGCGAGTTAGACGACCTCAGAAAGGTAGACTTTTTTATAGAATACGGAGAATATGGAATAGACCTTTTATTCTTCGCTTTGGCTGATACATTGGCAAAGGGTAAAATCAGTGCCTCAAAGCGAGAGGTCTACATAGCTTTCCTAAGAGAGATGGCTCAGTTTTACTACGCAATAGAACAAAAGCTCAAGGGGAAGACAATAATCGATGGAAATGACATATTAAAACACTATCCAAGCATAGAGAAACGCAAGATAAAGGATATTCTCAAGCAAGTCAGGAAACTACAAATAATTGGATCCATCAAAACAAAGGAAGAAGCCTTAAGGCTCATTCCTCGCCTGTCCTAACTTTGGCACATCTTTTGCTAAACAAATCAACGAGATTGGGCATGGAGGATGGGAAAATGAGAAGGGCTTTGCTGATTTTGGCAGTTGGTTTGATCTTAAGTGGGTGCACAACCACAAGTATTGAAAGAAAATATGCGGAAATGCCTGAATATGTAAAGGAACAGCCCGCAGTAGTCGAACAGCCAACACACCAGGAGGGGTCACTATGGACTCAAACGTCGGATGATCTGTTTTCAGATGTCAAAGCAAGACACGTCGGCGATATAGTAACAATCGTGGTTCAAGAGCAAGCCACAAGCCAGTATTCATCAAACCTCAAAGCCCAAACAAGCTCAACCATGTCAGCCGGTTTAAGCACCCTGCTTGGCTTTCAAAACAGAATCCTCAACAGGTTTAAAACACTCGGAGGAAAAGACGCAGACAAAAACGGCATAATGGATACAACATCAAGTAGCGGATATCAAGGCAGTGGACAAAACCAAGTGAACAACAAGCTCATAGCAACAATCACTGCAAGGGTTGTCAAGGTCCTGCCAAACCACAGGTTGTTCATCAGAGGTGAAAAACAGGTATTCACAAATGGCGAAGAAAATACGCTAATAATCACAGGCATCATCGATGCATACCAAATATCAAACGACGACACAATCGATTCTTCATACATTGCGGACGCAAAGATCTTCTTTAACGGTAAAGGCATTGTAAGTTCAACAAGAAACGAGGGATGGCTTGTGAAACTGTGGAATCTGATCAAGCCATTCTAAGGGGGTATCGAGTATGAAAAAGGTGTTGCTCATCATAATAGCGCTCTTCATTGCAACAAACAGCTTTGCATTTGAGGTTAAAATCAGGGATCTGACGAATGTAGTGGGCGTAAGGTACAACCAACTTGTGGGATATGGACTTGTTGTTGGCCTTGCAGGAACGGGTGATGGTACGAGTGCATACTTTACAATCCATTCAATAGTCAATGCATTGAAGCGCTTTGGTGTAACTCTTTCACAATCCGACATACAAAGCCTGCAGGTGAAAAACATTGCCGCTGTATTGGTCACCGCCAATCTACCACCATTTGCAAAACAGGGAGATAGGATTGACGTAACTGTATCATCCATAGGTGATGCAAAAAGCTTACAGGGTGGAACACTTATAATGACTCCACTATACGGACCCGATGGCAAAGTATACGCCGTTGCCCAAGGGCCTGTCTCAATTGGTGGATTCAATGCAGGCGCAGGCGGTGCAAAGGTGAGGAAAAACCACCCAACAGTGGGTAGAATTCCAAACGGAGCCATTGTAGAAAATCAGGTAAACGTTGATATAAACTCAAAAAGCAGCTTTGTCTTGGCTCTGAAACAACCAAGCTTTGAAATGGCAACGCGCATCGCAGAGACGATTAACAAATTCTACAGAAGACAAATTGCTTTCCCAATGGACGGTGGCAGCGTTAAGGTCATAGTGCCACCGTTGTACAGAGGCGACGTAGTCGAACTTATTTCCCAAATAAATCAGCTCTCTGTCAATCAAATCTCTGAACCAAAAGTCGTTCTTGATGAAAGAACAGGGACAGTGGTCGTTGGCGGCGATGTAACAATAGAGCCCGTGAGCATATCCCACGGCAACCTAACAATCACCATCACAAGCACAAAAACCGTCTCACAACCCAATCCATTAGCCAGCGGAAAAACAACCACCGTTACAAACAAAAAGGTATCCGTTGAAGAGGGTAAAGGTAAATTCCTCACATTCCCAAGAGGGGCAACCGTATCACAACTCGTTCAGGCTCTCAATAAGGCCGGTGCAACACCAAGGGACATGATGGCGATCTTCCAAGCACTAAAGGCCGCAGGAGCCTTAAACGCAGAACTGGAGATGATGTAAGATGTTGAACAGTGTAAATTACATTCCCATAAAGAACAAAATAGAAAACGTAGAGAACATGTATCGCCTAAAAAAGGCATGCATGGAGTTTGAGGCCTTGTTCATTTCACAATTGCTCAACGAGATGGAAAAAACCGTGCCACAGGATCCAATTGTCAAAAACAATGCGGAAAATTCTATCTATAAATTCTTTTACATAAACGCATTGAGCCAGAAAATAGCCGAAGATTCACCATTTTCAATAGGAAAAACCCTGTTTGATTCCTTGAAAGAATACGTAAGCTATAAAACCAAACTGCCAAAGCATCTAAACAAAAAACCTATAAAAGTTCACATAGAGCACAGGTTCAACATCCCATCAAAATTCAAACCACTGCCAAAAGACAATGAGAAGATGAGGATTATACAGAAGGCTGTCGATGAAGCCTCAAAGCGCTTTCACGTACCCAAAAAATTGCTGTATGGCATAATAAAAGCCGAATCGTCGTTTAACCCTTACGCTGTGTCAAAAGCTGGGGCAATGGGTCTAATGCAACTCATGCCACAGACGGCTTTGGAATTGGGTGTAAAAGACATCTTTGACATCAAACAGAACATTTTGGGCGGCGCAAAGTACATTGCAAAGTTAATCAAGGAATTCAAGGATTACAAAAAGGCGCTTGCAGCCTACAATGCAGGGCCGGGCAACGTGAAAAAATACAACGGCATTCCGCCGTTTAAGGAAACACAGAATTACGTTAAGAAAGTCCTTGCCTATTTGCAAGGAAATTACTAAAGTTTTGTGTGTTTATGCCGATTTAAAGGTAAGAAACAATGGAGGTGTAGCATGAAAATAGAGACCTATTTGAATGGAATTTTAGAAAAATACGTCAAGCAATCAAAAGCAGGCAAAACAGAAAAGGTTAACATAAGAGAAAACACAGCCGAAAATACCCAACAGGTCGCAAAAGGAGAAGTTGATAAGGTAGAGATATCACCACAAGCTAAGCTGTTGGCAGAGCTATCGTTGGATGAGGATACAAAGGCCCAAAGGATAGCAGAGGTTAAGGCACAAATTGAAAACGGAACGTACAAGCCCAACTTAGACGAAATAGCAAAGTCGATCTTAAAGGAGTGGAAAGGTGAATAGGGATCTACCACTTGTGAAGGACATACTTTCAAGGCTTATAGATATCTATCAAAACGTCAATAAGTTGATCAATAAAGAGAGGGACTGTCTAATAAGGGTTGACAGTGATGGATTGATAGAAATCGTACAGCAAAAACAGTTGTTTGCAGAAGAGATTGAAAAGGCAGAAAACGAGTTAAGGGACATACTTTCAAGAAACGGTGTAGAAACGATAAATGAGTTTTTATTCTTTGCGAGCGAAAAAAATTACGTAGACGACGTAAGAATACTAAACGGCAAATTAAAGGAAACATTGGAAGAGTTCAGGCTAAAAAATGAAGTAAACAGGATGATCGCTCAGGAACATGCGGAATTCTTTGCGGGTTTACTAAATCTTTATGCCAGCTTCTTCTCAAATTCAAATTACGACAAAAACGCCAAAACAAATATAGGAACGCAAATCATGA
>WFQR01000020.1 GCA_015486955.1 Hippea sp.
GATCCAAAGAAGAGAGCCCAATACGATCAATTCGGTACAGTTGAAGACAACGGTTTTTCAAGCGATTTTGACTTCACAAGAACGTTCAGCGATATATTCTCAGACCTTTCAACTATGTTTGGTGATATATTTGGCGATCATGCCTACAGAAGAGGTCCTCGACCGGAAAAGGGTGATGACATTGGTATCAATTTAACCATAGACTTCAAAGAGGCAGTATTTGGAGCAAAGAAAGAGGTAAAAATCAAACGCAGGAAGACCTGTCCAAAATGTGGAGGATCAGGTGCAGATAGAAACGGTATAGAGACATGTCCGTACTGTAGAGGCAGGGGCGAGATCTCGTATTCTCAAGGCTTTTTCTCTGTACGTCGCACATGCCCCAAATGTAATGGTAGGGGCGTTATCATAACGAAAAAGTGTACGTATTGCGGCGGCACTGGGTATGTTTATGATGAGGAAAAACTCATAGTCAATATAGAGCAAGGCATCAATGATGGTGATATACTGAGGATTACAGGAAAGGGTAATCCGGGAAAATACGGCGGTCCAAATGGCGACTTGTACATTTACATACATGTAAAGGAACACGAGTTTTTCAAAAGGAAAGGCAGGGATATTCACGTTGAAATACCGATTTCCATAACGCAGGCTGCTCTTGGTGCAACAATAAAAGTACCTACAATATGGGGGGAAGCTGAGATAAATATACCACCAGGCACACAGAACGGCGATACGTTTGTGTTAAAGCACAAGGGTGTTGAACTAAACGGCGTTAGGGGAAAACAAATAGTAAAGGTCAAAGTCGTTATACCAAAGCAACTCACAAAGCGCCAAAAGGAGCTTTTGGAAGAGTTTGCCAAAGAATCTGGAGAAGATCTATCCTACAAAGAGTCAATTTTGGACAAGTTTAAAAGCATGTTTAAATGAGCATTGATATAGTAACACTACCGATTATCGGTGCGTTTATAGGTTATTTTACAAACTACGTTGCTATAAAGATGCTCTTTTATCCAAAGAAGACCTACTACATAGGCAACATCAGAGTTCCTTTTACACCTGGCCTCATACCGAAAAAGAGGGATGAACTGATTGATAAGATATCAAATGTTGTTGCCGATAAGGTCATAAACAAAAAAGAGCTTGTAAGGTACGTCTATTCGAAGAAAAACAGGGAATTTTTGTATAGCTACACGCAAAACATACTCAATGATCTGTTGGATAGAAAACTATCAGATTTAAACCTGCCATACAGGAAAATTCTAAAAATAGCATCAGAGCAGATAGACACACTCAAGGAAACAGTTATTAGGGAAAAATTAGAGGCATTTGATATAGATTTCGATTACATAACGTACAACGCCTTTTTGCTGATTGATAAAAACAAAAGGATTAAAAATCTGATCCAAAACAAAAACTTAGAAACCCTTTACCAAAACATTGAAAGCCTATCAAACAACGCCCTGCTTAATCTATCATCGAGCTTGGATGACCCCGAGATCAAGGAATTGATCAGAAGAAAGATAACAGAATCCCTAAACGACTACATTGACGAATCAAACATACTGACGGCAAGCTTTGTCTCCATGATAGCGCCGTTAATTGAAGAAAACGAAAAGATAATGGACATAATTGTGGATAAACTTAAGCAACTGTTGAATGATAAAAATATCAAAGTTAGGGTTAAAAACAGTATCATTGAGGCATTTGAAAAAGATGTGTTGAGTTTGAGATTAAAAGAGTTTCTTGAAAAATTCACAAGCTCAAGCCTCGAAGATCTAAGAAAATGGGTCTCTTCAAAAATCCAGGAGATCTTTGATAGATTGAACATAAAAGAAAAAATTACAGAGGAACTCATAAGGACAATAGACACAGAAAAAACGGCAAGGAAGATTGTGGCTTTCTTAAGACTAAAGCTTCAAAAGACCACATTTCGCGATGTTTTAAAGTTTATAAAACCTGAATTTGAAAGAAAACTATCCCGATACCTGGTAAACAACCTTTTAGTAATAGTAAGAAAAGAAAGCCAAAGGATCTTTGATTTTGATATAGCAAAAAATGCAAGGGAAAAGTTAGAGAAACTGGACATTGGGCAAATTGAGGATATTGTTTTGAACATAAGCAAGGAGCAATTCAAATACATCAACCTATTTGGTGGAATACTGGGCTTTTTGATTGGAATTATAGAGGTGATTTTGAGGTGAAACAATGAGTGAAAAGTTCGATAGGCTTGTAAATATTGTGAAGCGCCTAAGAGCACCAAACGGCTGCCCATGGGACAGAAAGCAGACGCTTTATTCCCTGAAGCAAAACGTCATTGAGGAAGTCTTTGAATTCATTGATGCTTTGGATAGAAAGGATATAGACAATATAAAGGAAGAGTTAGGCGATATGCTTTTGCACGTAGTTTTCCATTCGGTTATTGCAGAAGAGGACAACCTTTTCACTATAGATGACGTGTTGGACGGTATATCAGATAAGCTTATACGCAGACATCCCCATGTATTTGGCAGTGTTAAAGTTAACGATGTAGATGAGGTTCTGAAAAATTGGGATGAAATAAAGGCAAGGGAAAAGAAGGAAAAACCGAAACACTATCTAAGCGATGTTCCAAGGGGTTTACCACCCATCGAGAGGGCGTATAAGCTACAGAAAAAAGCTGCAAAGGTGGGCTTTGACTGGAAAAATGCCGAGGAATGCTTTGATAAAGTAAAGGAAGAGTTCAATGAACTATTTGAAGCGCATGAAAGCAAAAACAAAGAGCACATCAAGCACGAGATAGGCGACATGATCTTTGCACTTATAAACTTTGCGCGACTGTCCGATATCGACCCATCTGAAGCACTAAGAGAGGCATCACTGAGGTTTGAAGAGCGCTTCAACTGTATTGAAGACAAGCTCAAGGAAAAGGGCAAAACACTCAAGGAATCAAATTTGGACGAAATGGAACAGCTATGGCAATCCTGTAAACAGGAGCACTAAAACAGATGCAAGATACTCTTTGGAACCTTTATAATATTCTTCAACCCCTTATTCAGCTTGCCTTTGATATATCCTTTTAGATCCAATCTTACCTTAGGCTTGTTCAAATCGCCCTTTATGTAAACCTTAAGGGGCTTTTTAGCTATCATAACATTCAAAATGGCATCAACCTTATTGGTCCTCAAATTCACATAGGCATCTTTTGACGTAATTTGTGTGAGGCGGCTTTTCATGTAAAGGTTGGAAACTATGGTCATGTTATCAATCTTGCTATCAACGGTGGAAAGTTTATAAAGCTCTCTTGTTATATCGAAACCGGCAAGCGTGTTTATCAGAAAGGACATTCTGTTGGGTAAAAAGTGACCGTTGATTAGCTTGACATGGGCCTCGCCCTTTGTGGTTTTAAGATTATAAGTCATGGTCAGATTGGCTTTTGAGTCAAATACCTTTGGGTACTCAAGCATATCCAAAAGTCTAACCAGCCTTCCATCAGTATAGTTTGCATTGACGACACCGTTTTTAAAGTTGATTTGAAGTTTTCCACCTGCAACATTTTGAGAGTTAGCGTTTACTATCAAATCCTTGCCTTTAAAGAAATCGCCGTTAAATACAAGCTTACCCCTCAAATGTCTCTTTGTCATAAAGTAAAGCTTGTTCAAATCGGGCAGTATAAGCTTAAACGTACCTTTTA
>WFQR01000021.1 GCA_015486955.1 Hippea sp.
GAATGCAAGCCTAACTATGCGCTCTATTTCAGGTTCCGTATAAACCATTGTATTAACAGCCTTCTTTACACCATTCTCTTCAAAAACGCCCCTCGGTTCGCCAAAATAGATACCGCCCGTTAGTTCCCTCACAACCAATATATCGATGCCCCTAATTACATCTGGTTTCAACGTGCTTGCGTCAATGAGTTCGTCAAAGACCTTTGCCGGCCTTAAATTGGCAAATGCACCCAAAACCTTCCTAATACCCAAGAGACCAGCTTCGGGCTTCTTATCCTGAGGCAGATTGTCCCATTTAGGACCACCTACGGCACCAAAGAACAGCGCATCACACTTTAAAATCTTCTCCACCTCGCTTTGTGGTAATGGTTCGCCAAATTTATCAATGGCGCATCCTCCAACGTATACCTTGACATACTCAAACTCATGGTTGAATCTTGATGCAACCTCGTTCAAAACCTTAATCCCTTCGGCAACAATCTCAGGACCTATGCCATCGCCTTCCATAACGGCAATTTTATATCTACCCATAACCCACCTCAAACATTTAGTATCTTTTTTGCATAATTAAACAGACCGCCGGATTCAATCAGGTTCTGCATAAAGTCGGGTATAACACTGGATTTAAACACCTTACCGTTTTTTAAAACCCTTATCCTACCCTTTTCCGTGTCAACTTCAATCTCATCAAACTTCTCAAGTTCATCCACCACATCGCTTTCCAAAATGGGCAAACCAATGTTAAACGCGTTTCTATAAAAGATGCGCGAGAAAGACTTTGCTATAACACAGGCCACTCCACTCGCTTTAATGGCGATTGGTGCATGTTCCCTACTTGAACCACTGCCAAAGTTATGACCGGCAACGATTATATCCCCCTTTTTCACCTCTTTTGCAAAGCTCTCATCTATATCTTCCATGCAGTGTTTGGCAAGCTCTTCTGGATCTGATGTATTCAAATACCGCGCAGGAATAATCACATCCGTATCCACATTGTCTGGATAAACCCAGACTCGACCCTTGATTATCATTTTACCACCTCATCCGGATGAACGATTTTACCAGCTACAGCACTCGCTGCAGCAACGGCTGGCGATGCAAGGTATATGAACGATTTTTTAGACCCCATTCTTCCAACAAAGTTCCTATTCGATGTCGAGACACACACCTCACCATCAGCCAAAATACCCATGTATCCACCAAGACATGGCCCACATGTGGGCGTTGATATTACGGCACCAGCGTCCAAGAATATATCAAACAACCCCTCTTTCAAAGCCTGTCTGTAAACTTCAACGGTTGCAGGTATGATTATCAATCTGACGTATTTTGCTACTTTATTACCCTTCAAAACCTTTGCCGCTTCCCTTAAATCGGAAATTCTACCATTGGTGCAAGATCCGATGAACGCCTGATCGATCTTTATGTCCTCTTTGATTTCAGAAACACCCCTAACGTTTGACGGTAGATGTGGAAAAGCCACCTGCGGCTCAATATTGGAAACATCTATCTCAATTACATCAGAATATTCAGCATCCCCTTCGCTCTTTAAAATCTCATACTGGTCCTCTTCTATGCCTCGCTCCTTCAAATACTCAATTGTAACATCGTCCGGCTCAACAATGCCATTCTTTGCACCGGCCTCTATTGCCATATTGCACATGGTTAGTCGATCTTCCATTGGAAGCTCGCGTATGGCATCACCGGTAAACTCCATCGATTTGTAAAGCGCACCTGCAACACCGATCTTGCCGATCGTGTAAAGGATCAAGTCCTTACCCACAACCCACTTATTTCTCTTGCCCTTATAAACAAACTTCATGCTCTCTGGAACCCTAAACCAACTCTTGCCTGTCGCAAAGGCAAAACCCACATCTGTTGAACCCATACCTGTAGCAAATGCACCCAACGCGCCATGCGTACACGTATGGGAATCAGCACCAACAATGAGCATTCCAGGTCTAACAAACCCCTGTTCAGGCAACAGGGCATGCTCAATGCCAACCTCTCCAGACTCCCAATAGTTGGGTAAATCCCTTTCCTTAACAAAATCACGCATAATCTTGCACTGGTTTGCCGAGCTTATGTCCTTATTGGGCGTAAAATGATCGGGAATTAAGGCAATCTTGTTCTTGTCAAAAACATCAACGCCCAATCTCTTAACAAAATCTATAGCTATTGGTGCAGTTATGTCGTTTGCAAAAGCTAAATCCACATCAGCCATAACAATCTCGCCTGGCTTCACTCCACCCCTGTGTGATTTCTTAGCCAAGATCTTTTGAGAAATCGTCATCCCCATATTAGCCTTCCCCCCTAAACATTAAAGATCGAAACTGTATCAAGTAGCTGTTTAATATTAGCATCTAAAGAATCTACATTGTCTTTTAACGATCTTATTGCCTCAACAAGCTGCTTTGACTCCTCTGAGTTAAAGTTTATCTTTTCGATCATATCGAAAGAGCTCTTTTCTATTGCCTTAATGGCATCGGATATATCACCCGTTGCCCTTTGGCTCTTCTCGGCCAAGTTCCTAACCTCATCGGCAACGACGGCAAAGCCCCTGCCCGCTTCACCCGCACGGGCCGCCTCAATGGCAGCATTTAGCGCGAGCAAGTTCGTTTGCTCTGCAATGTCTCTAATAAGGTTGACAATACCCTCAATGTTCTTTGTAGCCTCTCCAAGCTTTTTAGCCAACTCCACAAGCTCATCTTGGGACTTTTGAAATACATTCTCGTTCCAATTGGCAACATCCTCAACACTCTTTGCAGTCTCAATCGATATATTGTCTGCCACTTTGGCCGACTCTTGGATGCCTTTAACAACATTCTGCAAGTTCTCTATAATTGCATTGATCGGCGCTTCCAAATCGTGTAACTCATTTTCTTCTGGTATCTCAACCCTTTCAGCTATATCGCCATTTGCCACCTTAATCAATGCATCCTTTATTACGGCAACGTTTTCCTCAAGGTACTTCTTCTTTTCCTCTATCTCCTTCCTCAAATCCCTTAAAATGGCGTACACGTAAATTACTTGCCCATCCCTAACAATAGGCATGGCATTTACCTTAACGGGTATCTTTTCACCAAACTTGTTCATTATCGTCGCTTCTCCTATGAGAACCCTCTTTTCTGTCATGGATCTAACAACCAATTTACACACACTGCACTCAGCGGGGTTTTCGGGCCATAAAACCTTTGCTGCTGAATCGATACTTATCAGGCTATTCCTGTCCCATCCAGTTATATCCTCAAATGCCCTATTGAAGTATAAAAATCTCCTTTCTGGGCTAACGGCAAAGACTATAAAGAAATTCTCACGAAAGAACCTCCAGCAATAGGCATCTAAAGAATAAAGATCACAAATTATTTCAGCCTTTGTTAAAGGATCTGCATTCTTCAGCTTATCCTTTACATCTTCACTCAGCTCCTTTTCCTTGTCCCTCAAAACCTCCAAAGCTATTCTGTCTATCCTTTCTGATCGACCTATATCGTCAATTTGGCCCCCTTTATTCTTCTTGAAAAACATATAAACCTCCGCTACTTCACGGTAAATATCTTTTCCCTGAGTAGTTTTCCTTTACTATCAAGAATCTCCAATTTCCAGACACCCTTCATGGATGGATAGATGGTTTTATAAGACCACGTTCTAAATCGCTTGTAAGGCTTTACCATCAACTTGACATCGAAGTGTCTATCATCCAAAACCCACCTATGTACAATGAAAGTTGGTTTTTTAATGTCTTTAATCACACTCAAACACCACACCCTATCACCCACTTTAAAGCTATCAGATGGTTTTACTATAGTCCTATTCTTTACACCCAAACCACATTGAATACCTTCAACCGTAATGCCAAAACTAAAAATGGGAAATAATAAAAAGGCGATCACAAAAGATAACCTCTTCATATCATCACCTCCTCTTTTTCAAGAATTATATAAAAAAAAGGATTATTGTCTATTCTTTTGAGGGCGTTCAAATTTACCGCTCTTTCCACCCTCTTTGTACAAAAGATAGATGTTTCTGATTTCTATTGATCTATCGATGGCCTTGCACATATCGTAAATCGTCAGTGCAGCGATGCTCACAGCTGTTAGCGCTTCCATCTCAACGCCGGTTTTGTGCGTAACCCTGACTTCCGAATATATCTTGATGAGGTGATTCTCATCGTCCATCTCGAAGTTGATGTCTATACCTTCCAAATTCAAAGGATGGCACATGGGTATTAGGTGTGGTGTATTTTTAGCGCCCATTATACCGCCTACCTGAGCAACAGCCAAAACATCGCCCTTTTTAACCCTGCCCTCTTTAACGGCGAAATAGGCTTCTCTTGAAAGGGCGACCTCACAGTAGGCCCTCGCAACCCTGACCGTTACATTTTTATTGCTTACATCAACCATTTTCGCGTGTTTCTGCTCGTTGAAATGCGTAAAATCCATCTATCAACCTCCAACACTGGCCATACTTGAATGAATACTTTCACTTAACAACGAATGTTCTTTTGGCTTGATCTTAACAGAGTATCTAATCAACTCCTCGACCTTCTCTAAATCCCTCATCCTCAAAGCACCCTTGACATCCACCCTATCAGGATGACCAAGACACGGCAAAATAAACCCGTCACTTGTTAGCCTAATCCTATTGCAAACACTACAAAAAGCATGGGAAAGCGGTGTAATAAAACCCACATAGATATTGTCAAGCTTAAAGTAAACAGCAGGACCGTTCGTCTTTTTGTCAGATGGTA
>WFQR01000022.1 GCA_015486955.1 Hippea sp.
TCTCCATCTACCCTGCCACTCCACTTATAACCGAGAGGCTTATACATAACTCACCCCATTACAATTCAAATTTCTCTTTTAGAGCGTTATCCACTTCGATTTGAGCGTTAATTTCCTCGATTAAACCATTATCCTCAATCAATTCATGAACTGCTTCAATGTCTTCTGAAAACACCCTGTCTCTTTCTGCAAAGCTCACCCTTTTCCTGACCTCATCGTGTAGAAACTCCACGGTCTCTGTGGATTTTAGAGGTCTTCTAAACTCAAGTGCCTGGGCGGCAAGCAAGAGTTCAACGGATAAAACATAGCTCAAGTTGTCCAGTATTGCATTGAACTTCCTTGCTGAGATAGAACCCATGCTCACATGGTCTTCTTGTCCCAAAGATGTAGGAATGCTGTCAGCACTTGCGGGAAAGGACAGCGTTTTGTTTTCGCTTGCCAGTGCCGCTGTCAAATACTGCGTTATCATAAAGCCCGAATTAATGCCCACTTCTTTCAGCAACATCTTTGGTAGCTCATCGCCATCACCGGCAAGGAGTAAATAAACCCGTCTGTCAGATACATTACTCATTTCACTTGCAGCCAAAGCCGTATAATCTATTGGTAAAGCCAGTGGCTCTCCGTGAAAATTGCCCCCGCTTATTACCGTCTCTTCATCAATAATTACGGGATTGTCTGTTACAGAGTTTAACTCAATCTCAAGTGTACTTTTGAGTTTCAAAAACGCCTCACGTGCCGCACCGTGAATTTGGGGAATGCACCGCAGTGAGTATGGGTCTTGAACCTTATTGCAATGTACATGTGACCTTACAATCTCAGAATCTTTAAGAATCGACCAAATCCTTTGCGCAACATAAACCGTTCCATCATAAGGCCTTAGAGCGTGCAATCTGGGATCAAAGGGCTTTGCCGAGCCCTTCAATGCCTCTATTGTCATAGCGGATACAACATCAGCAAAATCTAAATATCTCTTAAACCTATACAAGCCAAAAGCCGCATGGGCTGACATAAATTGCGTTCCATTGATTAGGGCTAAACCCTCTTTGGGATGAAGTTTAATGGGCTTCAATCCCTCCCTTTTTAAAATCTCACCTGTCTCAATTAATTCGCCTTTATAAAACACCTTTCCCAAACCAATCAGCGGCAAAAATAAGTGAGCCAAAGGTGCCAGATCGCCGCTTGCACCCACAGAACCCTTGCTTGGAACATAAGGCAGGCAATCGTTTTCTATATGCCAGATAATCCTTTCAACGGTCTCTAAAGAGACGCCAGAATATCCCAAAGCGAGTGAGTGAACCTTTGAAATTAGCATCATTTTAACAACAAAAGGGTCTACAGGCTCACCGATACCACATGCATGGCTTTTAAGGAGGTTTATCTGGAGCTCGTCTGTTTTTTCTTTAGGTATAACGGTCCTGCAAAGACTTCCGAAACCTGTATTAACACCGTAAACGGGCTCACCCTTTTCTAAAATGCCCTTGATACAAGAAAAAGAACGTTCTATTTTCTTCTTTGCATCATCCGTTAAAACAGCGATCTCGGGGTCATTGGCTATTTTTAAAAGCGTGCCAACGGTTAACTTGTCCAATCCATACCTAAACACTTTGAACTCCCTTTCCATACACAGCCAACCTCTTTTTCACATCATCCCTTTCAACAATCTTCACCATCTTGAAGCCATTCTTTTTAAGCAGGTTCTCTATCATGGGCTTGTCAGCATCAAAAAACACCCTGTTGGGCGTCTCCATACTCTCTAAAAACTTGGAAAGCAGGCTATATGCAACCCTGTTATCCACATCATCCCTGTCACAAATCAGACAGTTAAAACCATCATCAATAAACCCAAAAGCCGCAGCGACAACCTCTCTGTCCCTTACAGCAAGAATCACCCTGTCTTTTGACCTTTCAACCAAACCCTTAAAGTCGTTGACAAAGTCCACATTTGGCGCTCCAAAGTTGAACATCCAATCAAAAACAAGCTCTTTTAATGTGGCATAATAAATACCCGTGTACTTAACAAACAAAAACCTGCTTTCCCTCAACGTTTCCAACACCCTCTCTTGTAAAGGTTTTCTTTCAAAAGATGCCTCCAATTCTTCTAAAGCATCGAGTAAGTATTTGGAATTATCACCTTCATCGAGAATTTCCCTCATCTTACTTCTAATCAGCTTCCATATGGGCTTTACGCTAAACAGGAGTTCCCTACCTTTCTGTGTAAAGCTTACAATCCTTACCCTTCTATCTTTTTCGTGTATTTCAACCTTAACCAAACCTTTAGACTCCAAAGACGACACCATTTGGCTAATAGCAGATTGGGTAAGATCCAATAGTTGTGACATATCTGATATTGATACACTCCCATACCTATCCAAAATGTAAAAGATGGAAAACCAAGAGGGTTCAAAATCGATTTGTTGAGCCTTGTATATTTGATAAACATTGGACAGGTACTTATCCGAAAGCCTCTTAAACCTACTGCCTAATATGAGTTCACCGGCCAAAGAATAGACCAACATAGAAACATAACCATTTATTTAAGGTCTTAAGTATTTTATTCAATTTTTTAAATATGTCAACCGACTTATCCTTTAAAAAATTGTGGGATTTTTAAATAAAGAAATGGTAGCCCCAAGGGGAATCGAACCCCTGTTTTCGGCGTGAGAGGCCGACGTCCTAACCGCTAGACGATGGGGCCATAAAAAACACGCTTTCTTTATACTGATTTTGACGTTTTTGTCAACATTATTTGGCTCGGTTTTTATTTTTGGTGGAGACGGCGGGATTTGAACCCGCGTCCAGGCGTGCGTCACACCCAAAGGCTTTTACATACTTAGCTCGCTTTTTATTCCCTGCTCTGACGGATAAAGCGAGCCAAACCGTCAGGCAGGTACCTGCTTAATTAAAAATCCAGCTACTGAAAGCAGGCGAACAGTAGCCTTCGGTGCTTTGACTCTAAGGGCTATTTACACCCCAAAGCACCAAAGGGTGTAAAAGCCCGCTGCCTTTTAATTAGGCAGCTAAAGCGTACTCTGTGTCTGCGTTTCTTTTTTGGTGCCAGTTTTACGAGCGGACACCAGCTCGGCATGACCTTTGGGTGCTAAAACACCCTGTCGAACCCAGTTTTCGTCCCCCTGTGCATTTATTAGTCTATACCAATAGAACGAAAAATCAAGACCTTCAAAGACATTTCTTGAATAAATCGAGCAAAAAGGTAATAATAGCAACATGTGGCTAATAGTCGTTGCGGTCTTAATTCTCATACTCATAGTAGCTTTTCTCTACACAAAGATGACAAAACTCAAGGTTAAGGACGAGTTAGAGACGTATAAATGCAAGGATTATCTGCTAACAAAAACGGAAAAAACGGCCTTTGATAAGATTATCAAAACTATAGAGGAAAACAAACTGCCGCTCAGCGTTTTCCCAAAGATGAGATTGGTGGACTTCCTTTGGACACCTAAAGAAAACAGGAATGCATACCTAAAGATACAGTCAAAATTTGTGGATTTTTTAGTAGTACAATCACCTCACCTACACCCCCTTCTTGCAATATTTATCGTTAATAAGGAAAACAAGGCAAAAATGCAATCCTTAGAGATCATCGAGCCAATACTCAACGCAGCTAATGTAAAGCTTGTAAAAATTGAGGCTAAAGACATATTTACCGATTCATTCATAAAAAAACTGGAGGAGGAATTAAAATGGGCGTGCCAAAGGAACTCTTAGAGATAATTGCCTGTCCAAAATGCAGAGGGGAATTGAAACTATCCGAAGACGGGAATTTTCTAATCTGTGAGAACTGCAAAATCAAATACCCTATCGAGGACGACATACCCATTCTCTTGGTAGATGAAGCGCAACCGTTAGATGAGTAAAACACTTCTTTATATTTCCATCTGCATACTTTCATGGTCATTTATACCCGTGGCGTCAAAAGAAGTACTAAAAGGAATGAACAACTTCGCCATGTTGTTTTTCTCTAATTTTACCTCTGCAGTTGTAATGCTGTTTTACATGGCGTTTACTTCCCGTATAAAAAAACTCTCTCTTTACAGTTTCAGCGATTATCTAAAAATGTCATTTTTAGGCTTTTTGGGTAGCTTTGCCTATTACGTTCTGCTATACAAAGCATTCTCGCTTTCTCTGGCACAAGAGGTGTTTATAATCAACTACACGTGGCCCATTTTAATTGTGATTTTCAGTGCTCCCATACTCAAAGAAAAACTCGATTTGATCAAAGTAACCTCAGTTCTTATCAGTTTTGTTGGTGTCTTAATAATCGTTACAAAAGGCCATGTGTTAAACGTAAAATTTACAAGCGTAGAAGGCGATATGTTAGCCCTGTTAGGTGCCATATGTTTTGCACTATTTTCCACACTTGGCAAAAAGGTAAACTACGATCAAATTATAGCTGTCTTTGTTTACTTCGCATCTGCAACCATATTCAGTGCAACAACGATAGGCCTTTTTAAGATAACAGACATATCTGCAAGCGTAGTATTTTGGCTTTTGATCAACGGCCTTTTTATAAACGGCATATCATACATCTTTTGGTTTAAGGCACTAAAGTCGGCACAAACGGCCTTAATTTCAAACCTTGTTTATCTAACGCCAGCCGTATCATTATTGTTCATATCGTTAATCTTAAAAGAAAAGATCCACACATACTCTATAGCAGGTCTTGTATTTATACTTTTGGGTATCGGTTTACAGATTTACAAAAAGACTATTTAATGGGTATGTTTATCTCCAAAACCTCAATGGAGTTATCCCTCTGTAATGATACTTCTATCTCTTTTGGATCTATATCAACGTACTTTGCGACAACCTTAATCAAATCCTTCCTCAGATCCTCCAAAAACGGAGCCTTATTGGAGACCCTTTCATGTGCAAGTATTATCTGCAGCCTCTCTTTGGCCTTTTGAGCCGAACTCTTCTTATTCCTCCTAAAAAAATCCAAAAACATGGCTACTATTCCTTAAAAAAGCTTATTATTGCTTCAATTATTCCTTTTTTCCTTTCAACAATCTCCATAAACGGAACATCCTTACCAAGTAACCTCTGGGTTATATTCTTATAAGCCTTGCCCGACGGGGAATCGCTGTGCAGGATCGAAGGTTCACCTATGTTTGTGTAGCTAACAATATTCTCATCCTCAGGAACCACACCTATCAAGGGAATGTTTAGAACCTGCAATACATCATCCTTACTCATCATATCGCCCTTCTTCACAAGCGTCGGATTAATCCTGTTTATTATCAAACTCATCTCCTTCTTATCATTGGCCTCCAAAATTCCTATAACCCTATCGGCATCCCTAACAGCCGAAATCTCAGGCGTTGTCACAATGATTACCTCATCGGCAGGTAACATTGCGTTTCTGAAACCACCCTCAATACCTGCTGGAGAATCCAAGATTATATAATCGAAATCCTTTTTGAGTTCGTTGGTTAGTTCTATCACCTGTTCTGGCTTAACAGCAGATTTATCTCTTGTCTGTGCAGCAGCAATCAAAAACAGGTTGTCCACGCGTTTGTCTTTAATCAACGCTTGTTTAACTTTACAGACCTTCTCCACAACATTTACAACATCGTAAACTATCCTGTTCTCAAGACCTAAGATCATATCCAAGTTTCTTAAGCCAATATCCAAATCAATGGCAACAACTTTCTTACCGGCTAAAGCTAAACCAAGTGCAAGATTCGCCGTAGTTGTGGATTTACCAACACCACCTTTACCCGATGTTATTGTAATAACTTTTCCAGACATAATTTTACTCCCGCTAAGATTTTAACCATTCATCGTAAGTCATTATAACTATAACGCCTTCATCCACAAATGCCACCTCAGGAACAACATTCACCCTTTTCTTGAGCAACACATTCTCTTCTGGCGATCGTGTTATGTAATCACCGATCCTTATCTGCGGTGGATTTAAGTCAAAAGCAAAGACAATAGCGTCGTTATTACCACCGTAACCCGCATGGGGAACACCGTAAAGCTTGCCTAAAACAAATATATTGCCCGTCGCATACACATAAGAATTTGAATTCACATTACCAACAACAACAAGGTCACCATTGGCCTTTATGGACTGACCACTGCGCAGGTTTCCCCTAAACGTGGAAACCTCTTTTTCCCTCTCCTCGTTCACAAAATGGGTGCTACCAATCTCAATGACGGGCACATGTGTTTTTAAGCCCTTTTTATCATCAACCACCACTGCATTGACAAATATATCCTTTTCCCTTAAAAATTCCGCAATTCTATCGGCCAAATTCTTGTTTAAGTCATTTAATTTAAGCGTTACAATGGAATTCTTCATAAATCTCGAAGATACAGCCAAAAGACTCTCAAGCTCAGAAAAGATAACATCTAAATTGCTATCATTGACGGTTATCTCAAAGCCCAAGAAGTTTTTACCCTTAATCTCAACCTTACTCATTGCTTGGTTAAATACCATATAATTTGCTATAATTCAAGCGTTAGTTTGACAAAACGAAGGTTTTAACCTAAATTCAATAGAGGGAGGTTCAATATGATTGTAGAGCACATAAAAACGAGCACAAGAAAAGAGGCAATAGAGATAACAAGCATCGTTGCAAAGCATGTAAAGAATGTTAAATCAGGCATAGTTGTTGTCTATGTCCCACATACAACGGCAGGTGTAACAATCAACGAGGCATTTGACCCCTCGGTTGCAGAGGATCTACTAAACGAGTTAACAAGACTTGTTCCTTATTCATCTCACTACAAGCATTTAGAGGGAAACGCCGATGCCCATATACAAGCTTCGATCATTGGAAGCAATGTTACAATACCAATAGAGGATGGCGAGATGGTATTGGGCAGATGGCAGGGTATATTCTTCATGGAGTTTGATGGTCCAAGAAATAGAAAATTCTTTATCAAGATAATAGAGGGATGATCATGAAGTACCTAATTCTTTTAGGCGATGGAATGGCCGATTGGCCAATCGATGAGTTGGATGGAAAAACACCCCTGGAGTATGCAAACACGCAAAATATGGACATCATCGCAAGTGGGATTAAAGGCATGGTAAAAACCGTTCCCGATGGGATGCACCCCGGAAGCGACGTTGCAAACATGGCCGTTTTGGGTTATGACCCCAAAAAGTACTATACAGGCAGGGCTCCACTTGAGGCAGTGAGCCAAGACATACAGCTTGGCCCAAATGACGTTGCTTACAGGTGCAACTTTGTAAACATAGAAAACGGCATTATGAAAGACTTTTCAGCAGGACACATACCCCCTGACAAATCAAAAGAGCTGATAGAAATTTTAAACAAAAGTCTAAATTTTGAAGGAATAGAGTTCTATCCAGGCGTAAGCTACAGGAACCTAATGGTTTTGAGAAATGGAAAAACAGACAGTACAACACCGCCTCACGATATATCGGATAAAGAGATCGATCCACACTTGCCAAAGGGAGAGGCACGTGAAACGTTAATTAACATAATGAATGAAGCGCAAAGGGTTTTGAAAGATAACAAAGTATGGCAAAAGGCAAATGCCATCTGGCTGTGGGGTGAGGGTAAAGCCCCTTCAATGCCCAAGTTTAAAGATAGGTTCAACAAAGAGGGCTGCATGATTAGTGCTGTGGATCTGATGGTTGGCCTTGGCAAACTCACGGGCCTTTACATACCCAAAATTGAAGGCTTGACAGGATTTTTGGATACAAATTTTGAAGGAAAAATCGATGCGGCATTCGAGTTTTTAAAAAGCGGCGGTGATTTTGCATATTTGCATGTTGAGGCAACAGATGAGACGGGCCATATGGGTGATGTTCAAAAGAAGATAGAGGCCATTGAGTTGTTTGATAAAAAAATAGTCGGCGAGGCAATTAGGATGGCGGATAGTCTAAACGATGAATTGAAAATCGCGGTACTACCGGATCACCCAACGCCGATAAAAATCAAAACACATACGGCCGAACCAGTACCCTTTGCCGTTTGGACTTCAAGAAACGAAAAAAAAGCCGACAAATATAGTGAGAGATCGTGTAAGGATGGTATTTTTATCGAAAACGGTTACACATTTATTGAAAGGATGTTGTTTGGAGTGTAATTATGGTTGGTCCAATTGATGTGCAGAACGTTATACTGAACGCCACAGCCCAAAGTCAGCTCAATCAGAACCCTCTTGCACAGGCCGCTCAAGCTGAGGGGTTTAAAAACCTGATCGAGACAAAAGAAAAGGAGGAGAGAACAACAAAGGTTGAAGAAAGCGAAAACACACCGCACAACACTATAGAGAAGGATAAAGAAGAACAAAAAAGAAGGGCAAAACATAAAGAGGGTCATATAGATCTACGGGCGTAAATCAATTAAACAAAACTATTCCAAAAACACCAAAGAGTACAGCACGCTTTCAGAAAAATCTACATCTGTTATACTTGTAACCTCAATACCCAAAGCGTCCAATGCGGGTCTAACTAATGTGGGCTTTAAACATTCATGTCCCTTCTCTATCGGACAATCCAAACACAGGTTACAAGAACCAGGAAAGAGCGCATATACAAATGGATACTCTTTAAAAAACTCTTTCTCCTTATCGAGCAAAAATTCAATCACTTTCCTTTTTTCAATCTCAAATTCATCCATATCAATAGAAAATTTATACAGCAGAGCCTTTTTGTAAAAAGAGATCCACTCCTTTGTCTCTCTCCAAGATGGAACAAACGGTGGACAAGAGAGTCTTTTGCCGTGCATATTGCACATTTTACACTTCCATACAGGTCTTGGCGAGACAACTATACGGCTTGTATCTATCACTTCTTCCTTAACTACCTGCACAATTCATTTTTACAACGTCCCAAAGAAAGTTTCAAGCAAAGATTAACTAAAACAATGGATAAAATTAAATATTCCCTCACTTTTTCTTGTTTTAACGCCATTTTTCTTGACTTCTACTTTTTTGGGTATATATTACAAGCGGCATGAATGGAAAAAGAGAAAAAAGAGTTGTTTTAAAACCCAATACGCCCAACAGGACATTAGGTATAATTTTCATTGTACTTTTTGCCATAGCGTTCCTTTTTGGAATTGCCCTACTCGTATTTGGAAAACAAACAGAACCAGAGTTTATCAGGAAAAACGGCGTAATCCTCTACACCGTTGATAATGTAAAACAGCTAAAAGAGAGATTAGCCCTGTACAAATACTTAAACGAATATCCACTTCAGGTAGAACCATACTTGCTCAAAAGCTTTCCAAAGGACTTTGCAAAACTACCATCGAAGGAGAGGAAAGCCCTATTCATAAAGGTTCTCATGCCTATAGCAGTAACCGTTAACATGCAGTTTAGACAAGAACGGAAGGTATTTGAGAAAATCGCCGAAAAGATTGAAAAACACATACCGCTCACTCACATAGATAGGAAAATCTTGGATTATGGCTTCAAGAAATATAGGTGCAACACAATAAAAGAGCTGCTTATAAAGGCCGGAGGTGTGCCTGTTAGTCTATTAATTGCGCAAGCGGGTATCGAGTCAGGTTGGGGTAAGTCACGCTTTGCCATTAACTACAACAACATTTACGGTATACACAAAAAGCATCCAAAACCCAACGATATTGTCATGCATTTCAAAAGCCTATATGATGCTACTGTTGAGTATGTTCTAAATTTGGACAGGAGTCCAGCTTACAAAAGATTCAGGCTCGCAAGATACAGAATGGGTGGGTATTACAACCCTTATAAGTTGGCAGAGTATCTATCCCTGTACTCAACAAAGAGATCAAATTATGTGAAGCTCATCCAAACGGTTATTGAAGCAAACAATCTCACTGCTTACGACAAAAAGTTCCAGTCCATTGTAATAGCTGAGGGCAAAGCCCAAACATCCAATTTAGAATAAACCCTTGCTTTAATACACCCCGTTTATTAAAATGACCAAA
>WFQR01000023.1 GCA_015486955.1 Hippea sp.
ACACCTACGAGGTGTAAAAATCTTTCTAATTCAACCAATCAGGAAAAACAAAAAAGCCAATCTTGAGGTCACTCTCAAGATTGGCTTGATGATAGGCTTTTCATGGTGCCCCGAGCAGGATTCGAACCTGCGGCACCAGGATTAGGAATCCTGTGCTCTATCCTACTGAGCTATCGGGGCAGCTGCAAACTTTATAGCAAGGGCTGACAAAACTGTCAAGTTTTATCCTGAGCCTCAGGGTAGTATTTTAAAATGTATTTCTTCTGAACCTCAAATGACCAATGGACATCCTTTATGTAAAGCCCTGCCTCTGTGAACTTTCTTTTCCTTAAAAGATCTATTATCTCCTCGTGCTCCTTTAAAGAGCTGTACTCCCAATTGGGAACGTATGTCTTTTTTCTGGGAAAATCATAAAGTCTTTGCTTTGCTAAGTTGATTGTCTTCAGTGCCAAATCATTTTCACTCAACTTCAAATACGTATCGTGGAACTTTATATTCCAATCATAGTAGCTATCAAAATCGTTTCTATTCAATGCAATCCTCATGTTGTCATTACACTTTTCCATATAATCCAAATCTTCAAATTTTAATAACTCACCTACCTCACAGACTATCGAACACTCCAAAGCCCCGATTATTTGATAGTAGTTCTTTATATCTTTGAGTGTCAACGTCTTCACAACAACGCCTTTTCTCGGCTTAATCTCCACAAAACCATCGCTTTCAAGCATTAAAAGTGCGTCCCTCAAAGGCGTCCTGCTTACACCCAAGCTCTGGCTCATCTTATCGATGTTTATTACATCCCCGCCTTTAATCTCTCCACTGTTTATTTTTTCTCTTAAGTAATCGTAAACCTGCTCCCTCAAGGATTTGGTGTTTATACCCATCATCTTTTCTCCTTGCTTTAGACTTTGATATTTAGTATATCAATGAGAGTTTGTTTTAACAAGGTTAACAATGGAAAAAAATTTAACAAAAGGTGTTATTTTTTCCCTCATATCGGCTCTCAGTTTTGCAACATTGGCCATTCTAATCAAACTGGGATATAATGCGAGTTTGGACACTGTACAGATGCTCTTGTTCCGCTTCTTTTTTGCTTCACTTCTAATGGCCACATTTTTGGCAATAACAAAACCCAAAGCGCTAAAGCCCAAGCCAAAACTCCTAATCAAAGCCTTCTTTACCGGAACAATTCTTTACACATTACAAGCCTTCTGCTTCTTTAGGGGAATTAAGTACACATCGCCCAATGTTGTAGAACTCATCCTATACCTGTACCCAGCAACGGTAACCATACTATCACATTTTATTTTCAAAGAAAAAATCAATTTATACAAGGCACTGTTCATAGTGATCATTCTAACGGGCTTCGGATTTATATTCCACGATGCGTTTGGTCAAAAACTCAAACTCATGGGCGTCATCTTTGCCACACTTGCTATGCTCATCTATAGTGTCTACCTTATTGTTATACAGCTTCTAATAAAGGAGGAAAATCCCGTCTCCTTTAGTTTTTACACGATCCTATTCGCCTTTTTCTCATTCCTATTGCTCTCCTTACGCAGCTTTACTCTACCAGGAAACATATACCAGCTCATAATAGGCATTTTACTTGGCCTTATACCAACGTTCTTGGCCATTATGTTTTTGTTTATGGCAATAGATGTAATCGGTTCTGCTTTGACAAGCCTGTTCTCTTCCATTGAGCCAGTATTTACAATAATCCTCGCGTATATATTCTTGCACATAAGCCTAAATCAATTTCAGCTTATAGGCGGTATTTTGATAATCTCAGGCGTAATCATGGCAAATATATACCACGTAAAGAAGGGTAAACATGATTAGAGTTTCAAAGGAATACATAGCGGATTTGCTTCTTTTATCTGTCACAATCTTTTGGGGCAGTACATTCATCATCGTAAAAAAATCAATAGAACAGATGCCCACATTTGCCTTTCTATCCATAAGATTCTGGATATCCAGCATCCTCTTAGCCATAATATTCTTCCCAAGACTAAAAAATCTAAATAAGGAGACTTTAAAGGATGGTGTTATCTTAGGGATTGTGCTGTTTTTGGCATATGCATTCCAAACTGTTGCACTACAGTATTCATCCGCAACCGTTGTTGGTTTCTTAACGGGTTTAAACGTTATCTTCACGCCAATATTCTCAGCCGTTTTACTCAAAAAGATACCAAGAATCTACTCTCAAATCGGCGCTGTATTGTCCTTTTTGGGTGTAACGCTCATGTCCTTAAACGACACGTTAACGCTGTCAACAGGTGAAATCCTAACAATCATTTGCGCTGTATTTGTTGCCATACAGATCATACTCACTGACAAGTACTCAAGAAAACATGACACATTTCTCTTAACGGTTGTTGAAATAACAACAATGTCGGTATTGGCAACGATCGTCTCACTTGCCAAAGAACCGTACTTAATACCAAAACACTGGAACACTTACTTGATCTTTTCATTCCTCATCACTGCGGTTTTTGCCACTGTCTATGCCTTCGTCATACAAAACACAGCACAAAAGTACACAACGCCAACAAAAACGGCAATTATCTTCATTATGGAACCTGTGTTTTCTGCGATCTTTAGTTACCTGTTGGGTGGCGAAGTGCTATCTTTAAGGGCCTACATTGGCGCTGGCATTATGTTCTTGGGCCTCTTTGTCAGCGAAGTAGGGCCATTAATCAGGTTCAAACGATGATTAAGGTTTATCTTGTTTTGTTAGTAGGCATACTGTCTGTATCCCTATCAAGCATACTCATTAAGCTAACATACGACGTCCCTGCCATCATCATAAGCACCTATAGGCTCATAATATCATCTGTTATTCTGTTGTCGTGGGCAAAATACAAAAAAATTCCTCTAAAAACGGCAAATGCAAGGGATTTCTTCATAGCCGTCTTGAGCGGGTTCTTCTTGAGCATCCATTTTATAAGTTGGATAGCCTCAATCAAATACACATCCATCGCAAGCTCAGTTACACTTGTTTCAACAAGCCCTGTGTTTGTAATCATCTTTAGTTTATTCTTCTTTAGGGAAAAACCCAGTGTAAGAACAATAATCGCAACGGCAATGGCAATAGCAGGCAGTGCAATCATAGCTTACTCGGATAAAGACTTAACGGGGTCATTGGCTTATCCAAACCCCATTTTAGGCGATATTCTTGCAATTGTTGGAGCTGTAGCCGTTAGCATCTACTTTATGTCGGGATCGCATTTGCGTAAATACTTAACGACGTTTCAGTACATAACGCTTGTCTATAGCTTTTCCGCACTATTTACATTGATTTTTGCACTCTCAAGTAAAAAACCGTTCTTCGGCTATCGTCCCATTTCCTACCTATTGATGATTTTAATGGCCATTATACCGCAACTACTCGGCCATACATCCTTTAACTGGGCGCTAAAGCACATAAGGGCAAATGCAGTGGCTATAGCGACACTTGGTGAACCCATAGGCGCATCAGTATTAGCCTATCTAATCTTCCATCAATCCGTAACCCTCTTGCAGTTTATAGGAATGGCAATAGTGCTGTTCTCAATAGCAATGGCAATAAAGGAAAGCACCAAGATCAATTGACACACTCCCACGTTTTTATAAAATTCACCAAAAAGGGGGGATCTTTAAAATGGATAAGCCCGATTTTAGCCAGATAGTTATAACATTGGCGCAAACGGCATACGTGCATTTAGGTGTGATTGAGGACCCTTTTAGTAAAAAGAAGGATAAAAACTTGGAGCAAGCTAAATTTGCCATAGATATGCTGGATGTTTTGAAAGAAAAGACAAAAGGCAATTTGACAAAGGAAGAAGAGGATCTATTGGAAGACATACTGTACGATCTACACATGAAATATCTATACGAGATCGAGAGTAAAGACAAAAAGTAAATTTTATGATACAGAACTTGTTGACAATATAGAAAACAGGATTAAATTGTTAATGGAAAATTTTTAAGAAGGGGGCATTTTAAGAAAGTGAAAAAAGACTTTTCCTTAATCTCCATACTCTTAGCTGTACCAACAGTCATAGCCATATTGATCCTTCTAACCATCGGTACACTTTGGTATAGAACAACGAAGGCAATCTACAGAGAAAATATATCAAAGGTGCAATCACTATATGAGCAAACAGCAAAAAATTACTCAAAGTATACGATAGATAACTTCATTAAAGAAATAAACGAAGACATTGAGTACACCATAAACAAAAGAAAAGAGAAAGACGAGTTAGAACTGTGGAAAACGTTTAGAGAAATAAACGGCAAACCGCTATCTGAGATAAAAAAGATTTTGGCTGAAAAAACATTCTCCACAGACTTGTCTTATTACATATTTGACTACAAAGGAAACTGCATCTTTAATCCCTTTGATAAAGACGCAGAGGGAAAGAACTTTTTAAACTTAAAAAACGCATCGGGTAAAGAGTTCATAAAAGAGCTAATCCTGTTATCTAAAAAGCTCTCCACCGGTTCAATCATCCAGCAATGGCCAAGCAATTGGCACTTCTTGGACAAAAAAACAATATCAAGAAACGGAATAACAACGTTCATAACATTCAACAATTCACATTGGATATTAATAGCAAGGGACGACCTTGCACCTTTAGAATACCAATTGAAACAGAAGTGGATTAAACAGTTGTCATTGTACCTCTATGGAGAGAATAACCACGGATATATATTTGTAGCTCAATTATTACCAGGATACAAAAGTAAGTGTTTTGGTATAGAGATTGTAAACCCAAACAATAAAGCCATTGTGGGTAAATGCTTGGACTCAAATGTAAAGGATAAATGCGGCTTTTTGTACAGAAAAAAGTATCTATCGGATATTCTCAAAAAAGGTTATTCCTTTGTAGAATACTGCTATAAAATTCCTAGAACCAACAAATACGTAAAAAAGATAAGCTACATAA
>WFQR01000024.1 GCA_015486955.1 Hippea sp.
AAGGTGTTGTGACGGGTGTAAAGGACTTTGGCGTATTTGTCAAGTTAGAAGACGGTGTTGAGGGGCTTGTTCATGAAAACGACCTTTCATGGGACAGGGAAGAAAAGCCTGAAATACAAGTGGGTGAAACCATAAAGACAAAGGTCTTAAATGTCGACAAAGAAAACAGAAAAATAGCGTTGGGCCTAAAACAGTTGACTCAAGATCCATGGGAAAGCGTTGATCAGAAATACCACGTGGGAGACATAGTGGAAGCAGACGTCGTAAGTATAAAACCCTTCGGTGTTTTTGTAAAGTTAGAGAAGGGTATAGAGAGCTTAGTTCCAAAAAGTGAATACAACAACTTGGAGCCAAAGAAAGGAGAAAAGGTCAAAGTAAGGGTTATCCGCATTGATAAAAACAAAAAAAGGCTAATTTCTGGGTTTGTTAACGAATAGATAAGAAAAGATGAAAAAGGTCATAAAATACAGCATAATAGTTGTAATATTGATTTTGGTGGTGAATGTTGTTTACTTTTCAGTAAACGTGCCAAACGTTGCCGTAATAAGCTTGAATGGTGTAATAACATCAAGTAAAGCGGATAGGATTATAAAAGAAATAAACAAAGCAAAAAACAACAGCTCTATAAAAGCGGTTCTCATAAAAATAGACTCACCGGGCGGGGAAGCCTGCTCAAGTCAGCGCATATACTTAGCCCTTAAAAGCTTAAGCAGTGCAAAACCCACTGTGGCCCTGATCAAGACAATCGGCGCAAGTGGTGCGTACTTTGCAGCCTGCGGAGCAAAAAAAATAGTATCATATCCAACATCAACCGTCGGTAGCATAGGTGTGATTTTTGAAACAATAAATTTCTCACAACTGGCAAAAAAGTTAGGTTTATCTTTGTTTGTCGTAAAAACCGGGCCAGTAAAGGATGTGGGAAATCCATTTAGAAAGCCTACGGAAAAGGACATAAAGATGGTGAAAAGCGTGATTGAAAACATATACGATCAGTTTATAGAAGCCGTAGCAGAAAGCAGAAACCTACCGTTAGATAAAGTTAAAGCGATAGCAGATGGTAGTGTATTTACCGGCCAGCAGGCCTTAAAATTGCATTTGGTCGATTCTACAGGCGGCAAAAAGGCAGCGGAAAACTACATTAAGAAACTTGCCCATATAAGACACATAAGATTTGAGAACCTTTCAGAAAGCGATTCTTTTACAAAAAAGATCCTAAACAGCTTATACATCATTAATCTAATCGATTTGTTATCACAACCCACTGCAAAGGCAATTTATCAATGATTGAGATTAACCTCATAAAGAACCACGTTCCAGAAAACGTTGATATACCAGAGAAACTACTGAAAAAAAGAAGGATAGTCCATTTAAGCGTTATATTAGTGACGGTTGTTGTGTCAATAATTGCACTCTTCTACCTTGCAAAAACCTTTAAAAACAAAATCACGCTCAAAACAACCATTCCTTCAAAAACAAACATTGCAAAAACTAAAGAAAAAACTCATGTTAAAAACAAAGAAAAAATTGCACGAAAAACAAAAGAAGTAAAAGAAAAGACTATTCCTTTAAAAACGCCGAAAAATGAAGAGACGAAACAAAAAGCTATTCCAAAAATAAACAATCAACAGGTGCTTAAAGAAATAAAAAAGAGGGCAGAAAGCGAACCCATCTTCACAATCACACTACAGTTTGAAAGTATACCAGAGAAAAAGACCGTAGAACAAGAAAATGCACAGTTGCCACCACTGCCAAAGGTATTTTTACCAAAACGAAAGAAAAAAAAGACAAACAAAAAGAGTACCTCACAATTTTACGTTGTAAAGATAAGAACTAACAGACCCAATGAGGTGAGCAGAATACTCAAAAAACTGGGTGTAAATTATTCAAAGAAGCGTATAAAAACGAAAGTGTCTTCACTTTATGATGTTTACGTCGGAGGGTTTTACAGCTACCCACAGTTAGTGATGTTTGCAAAAGCCTTGAAATTAAAGGGCTACAAAATCTACTCTTTCAAAAACATAAACCTATTATACTACGTTTGCATAGACAAGGGTGTGGACAAAAAAAAGATGCTTGCATACAAAAATGTGTGGGGCAAAACAAGATTTAGGGTACTTTTCTTAAAGAAGAACATCACAAAATATGTGACCATTTTCACATTTACAACAACCAACAGCGCCATTATTAACAGCTTGAAAAAGAGAGGACTTTCCCCTATAATTAGGAGGATCAAGAACGGGGCGTAGCGCAGCCTGGATAGCGCACTTGAATGGGGTTCAAGTGGTCGGCGGTTCAAATCCGCCCGCCCCGACCATGTTTTTATCCTTGCTCTCAACCTTTCTTCCCTCGCATTTCCCACACAAAAGATCAAATCATGGATAAGAGAATTTTATACCGTATTTATACCCTAACTCGTTCTGCGAGCATTAAAAAACTTGTAACCAACCAAAATAATTAAGCCTATTGTGATAAAACTATCTGCCAGGTTAAACGCAGGGTAGTGGTATTGACCAATGTGAAAATCAAGAAAATCCACAACGTAACCTTTAAACAACCTACCGTAGAGATTACCAAGATCACCGCCACCCAAAAGAGACAAACCCACAATATAAGTCAAGCTTTTATCCTTCCCGAACATAATCAAATACAAAACCACAATAAAAACAATTAGGCTAATGCCGCTAAAAAGCACAAATCTCAAGGAATGGGGGAGATCGGCAAATGCTCCGAAGGCTATACCACTATTGTGAACGTTTACGATATTAAAAAAACCCTTTATTACCGTAAAACCACTGCCAACCGCCAGATATTTAGATATATATAACTTTGTATAATAATCGAGTATAAAAAAAAGGAGTATCAGAGATACTCCTATAACAGATGAGTTTAAACGATTATTCACTGTGTTCTTCAACAAACTCGACAATTGAAATTGGGGCAGCATCCCCTTTTCTGTAACCCAGCTTTATCCTTCTAACGTAGCCGCCATTCCTTGTTGCATATCTTGGGGCAATGTTGTCAAACAACTTTCTAACAGCCTGTTTGTTGTTATTGAGTTTTGCAAGGGCTCGTCTCCTTGCTGCCAAAGTGTCGTTCTTGGCCAAGGTAACAAGCTTACTTATAAACCTAACAAGTTCTCGTGCCTTAGCATCCGTTGTTTTTATTCTTTCTTGTTCTATAAGTGAAATCGCCAAATTCCTCAATAGGTGTTTTCTGTGTTCGCAATTTATACTTAACGTCCTATAACCCTTTCTATGCCTCATCTCCCTCTCCTTCTTTCTCGGCTATTAACTGTTTTATTTTCTCAATCTGCTCCTCACTGAACTTCATGCCAAGCTCCAAGCCCAGCTGCTTTAACGAATCCTTTATCTCCTTCAAAGACTGTTTGCCAAAGTTCTTTGTGCTTAAAAGCTCCGCATCGGTCTTTTGAACAAGCTCGTATATATACTTAATATTGTGAGCAGCCAAGCAATTAGACGCCCTAACGTTGAGCTCTAACTCCTCTACAGGCTTCAATAGATTCTCGTTTATCTGCTCTTCCTTCTCTTCTTTGGTGCTCTCATCCGGCACAATTCTCTTAAAATCACCGGAGAATACAGCAACATAGTTACCCAAAATATAGCTTGCTGTTTTTAAGGCTGCCTGAGGAGTGATTGTTCCGTCTGTATGGATCTCAAGCACAAGCCTCTCCAAATTGTAGTAGTCCCTTATGGTGCTTTTCTCCACATGATACGCTACTTTCGTAATCGGTGAAAACAGTGCGTCAACGGGAATATACCCAATCTCTCTGTTTACAATTTCATAATCAGCCTGCCTGTAGCCAATGCCTTTTTCTAAGAATATCTTCATATTGAGCTCTGCACCATCCATGAGCTCGGCTATGTAAACATCCTTACTTACGACCTCTATGTTTCCTGGAACATCAATATCATCCGAAGTAACAACACCAGGCGTATTTTTGTGAATATACGCCTCGCACTCCTTAAAATCCTCGTTCAAAGCCCTAAATTTGACTTGCTTTAGGTTCAAAATTATATTTAAAACATCCTCTTTTATACCATCAATAGTCCTAAACTCATGCTCCACACCATCTATCTCAACACCAACAACGGCAATGCCAGGTATGGAAGAAAGCAAAACCCTTCTCAACGCATTGCCTATTGTTATGGCATAACCTTCGTTTAAAGGTTCTAAAGCAAACCTGCCGTAATTTTCTGTATGCTCTTCGATCTTAACTTCCTCGGGTAACTTCAAATACTCAAAAACGCCCTTCATCTTGCTTCCCTTCGTTATTTTTTATTTGGAGTACAACTCAACAATGGCGTTTTCATTGAACGGTGGCTGTACATCATCCCTTGTCGGAATATCTACAAATGTAGCAGTAACATTATCCAAATCAACGTTTATCCACGAGGCAGCCATCCTTCTTGCGTTTTCCTCGAATTTTCTCCTAAATTCTTCCTTGCTTTTCATCTTATCTGCTATCGAGATCACATCACCCTTCTTAACAAGATAAGAAGGTATATTGACCTTCTTGCCATTGACCCTCACATGTCCATGAGACACAAGTCTCCTTGCCTCCCTTCTCGAAGATGCAAAACCTGCCCTATACACAACGTTGTCAAGCCTTCTTTCTAATAGCACAACAAGATTTGCGCCAGTCTCACCCTTTTGTCTCTTTGCCTCTTCGAAGTATCTCCTAAATTGCCTTTCCAAAACGCCATATACTGCCTTTGCCTTCTGTTTCTCAATCAAATGCTCAGCATAGGAGGATAATTTTCTCCTATAGTTTCTTGTCTTTCCTGGAGGGTACGGTCTCCTTTCAAAGGCACACTTGTCCGTAAAACACCTCTCACCTTTTAAGAACAACTTAACTCCCAATGCTCTGCATTTTCTACATGCAGGACCTGTATAAACTGCCATAGGTTAACCTCTCCTTTATACCCTTCTTCTTTTTGGTGGTCTACAACCGTTATGTGGAATAGGTGTAACATCCCTGATGGATTTAACCCTTAGCCCAGCAGACTGCAATGCCCTTATGGCCGTCTCCCTACCAGGGCCAGGGCCTTTGACCCTAACATCTATCTCTTTCATACCCATAGACATAGCCTTTTTTGCCGCATTCTCAGCAGCCAACTGGGCGGCAAAGGGTGTACCCTTCCTTGTGCCTTTAAAACCGCTCTCGCCGGCAGATGACCAGCACAGAACATTACCATCTGGATCGGTAATCGTTACAATCGTATTGTTAAACGTTGCCTGGATATGTGCTATGCCACTAACGACATTCCTCTTGACCTTCTTTTTCTTCTTTGCCACTTTCTTAGCCATCTATTCCCATCTCCTTTACTTTCTACCCACTGTTTTCTTCTTACCTTTTCTTGTTCTCGCATTGGTTCTCGTTCTTTGACCCCTAACAGGAAGTCCTTTCCTGTGCCTCAATCCTCTGTAGTTACCGAGATCCATGAGGGCTTTAATGTTCATAGCAACCTCTTTTCTCAGCTCACCCTCAACCTTGTAGTCTGCAACAACATTTCTTATCCTCTGGATCTCATCTGGCGTCAGTTCATAGGTTCTCTTATCCGGATCAACCTGGGCCTTCTTTAAAATCTCCATCGATCTTGACCTACCAATGCCATAAATGTAGGTCAAAGCTATAAATATCTTTTTATTCCTTGGTAATTCAACACCTGCAATACGAGCCACTTAAACCTCCTGTTAACCCTGTCTTTGTTTATGTTTAGGGTTCTCACACACAACCCTAACAACGCCTTTTCTTCTTATGATCTTGCACTTTGGACACATTTTTTTCACAGATGGTCTAACCTTCATTTTCCAACCTCCTATTTGTATCTATAAACAATCCTTCCCCTTTCAATGCTGTAAGGGGACAACTCAACCTTAACCTTGTCTCCTGGCAGGATCTTAATAAAATGCATCCTCATCTTTCCCGCAACATGGGCAAGTACAACATGACCATTGGAAAGCTTTACCCTGAACATAGCATTCGGCAAAGCCTCTATGATCTCACCGTCCACCGTAATACTTTTCTCCTTAGCCATAATCAGCTAACCTCACTCAAAATAATGGGTCCATCCTCCAAAATCGCTATGGTGTGTTCAAAATGAGCAGATGGTTTCCCATCCGCCGTTACCACTGTCCACTTGTCCTTTTTAACCTTGACCCGCCACGTGCCAGCGTTGATCATAGGCTCAATGGCTATCGTCATGCCAACCCTCAGTAAAGGTCCTCTATCCGTCTTTGAAGGCACATAGTTGGGAACTGGTGGATCCTCATGCAGCTTTCTCCCTATACCGTGCCCAACGTAGTCCCTCACAACACTAAAGCCGTTGCTCTCAACATACGTCTGAATCGCCTCTGAGATATCGTACAGGTAGTTCCCCGGCCTTGCCTGTTCAATACCCAAGTAGAGGGCCTTCCTTGTAACTTCCATGAGCCTTCTCTTCTCCTCATCTATATTACCAACAGCCACGGTAATTGCCGAATCGCCATACCATCCATCGTAAATAAGACCAAAATCCAGGCTGATTATGTCCCCTTCTTTCAAAACCTTCCTTTTGGAAGGTATGCCGTGCACAACCTCTTCATTCACAGACGTGCATAATGACTTGGGAAACCCGCCATATCCTTTAAAGGCACACCTTGCATGCCTCTTTTTTGCCTCTTCCACAGCAATCCTGTCCAAATGCTCAGTGGTTATACCAGGTTTCACTTCATTTTTCAAGATATTAAGAATTTCTGCAACCATGCGGTTGACAACCCGCATCTTCTCAATTTCTTCCTTGGTTTTGAGTATGATCATCTAAAGAACCTTCTTAATCCTCTCAAAGATTTCGCCAATTTCACCCGTACCATCAATCTTTACAAGTTTAGATGTCTTTGTATAGTAATCAATCAAAGGCATAGTGTTTTTCTTGTAAACCTCAAGTCTATTCCTTACAACCTCTTCTTTGTCATCGTCCCTTTGAACGAGCTCACTACCACATTTATCGCATATACCTTCCTTCTTCGGTGGATTGTTCTTAATGTGATAAACAGCGCCGCAATTAGGACATACCCTTCTGCCCGTTAGTCTCTCTATAATTTCTTCCTCTGGCACATCTATCAGTAAAACCCTATGCAATTCCAACCCATTCTTCTTAAGCATCTCATCAAACGCCTCAGCCTGAGCCACAGTTCTTGGAAAACCGTCCAAAATAAAACCGTTCTTACAGTCATCCTGTTTAATTCTATTCTCCATCATGCCAATAATAATATCATCGGGTACAAGTTCGCCTTTATCCATGTAAACCTTTGCCTTTTTACCTAATTCTGTCTCATTTTTTACTTCGTTCCTCAAAATATCCCCTGTCGATATCTGAGGAATATTGTATTCCTTGCTTATCAGAGCACCCTGCGTGCCTTTTCCAACACCAGGGGCACCAAGTAAAATCAAAATCATCTCATAACCCCCTATCTTGCTCGTCTATTCTTTAAGAAACCCTCATAGTTCCTCATATACAAGTGAGCCTGTATTTGCATAATTGTATCCAGCGCAACCTGAACAACAATTAGCAGCGCTGTACCGCCAAAATAAAACGGTACGTTGAAACGCCTGATCAAGATCCACGGCAAAACACACACAAAAGACAGATAAATGGAACCGCCAAACGTCAACCTATCAAGCACCCAGTCCAAATATTGGGCCGTGTATTTACCTGGCCTGATACCAGGTATAAAACCGTTGTTTTTCTTCAGATTATCAGCAATTTCTTTAGGGTTAAAAACAATAGCCGTATAGAAATAAGCAAAGAAAAATATCAAAGCAACGTAAATCACGCTATAGATTAAGCTACCGGGCATTATGTAATCAGAAATCGTTTTCAAAATAGGAATATTGACAATTTTAGTTATTGTTACAGGGAAAAGTAGAATGGAAGACGCAAAGATTGGTGGTATAACACCAGATATGTTGATCTTTAAGGGTATATAACTCGTTTGACCACCGTATAGCCTTCTTCCAACCATACGTCTTGGATACTGAACGGGAATCCTTCTTTGGGCAAGCTCCATGAAAACAACAAACGCTACAACCGCAATGGCAACGGCAAATATAACAAGCAACGACAGTATGCTCATCTCGCCCGCGCTCACCAATCTAAAAAGGTTTCCCAACGCTGCTGGCAACCTTGCAACGATACCTGCAAAGATCAACAGCGAAATGCCGTTACCTATGCCCCTTTCTGTTATCTGCTCACCTACAAACATCAAAAATACACTACCGGCCGTCATTGTCATGGCTGTAAACAAAACAAAGGGTAAGCCATGCCAAATAACAACATTCGCCCCATTTGGGCCATGCATGGATTGAAGACCAATTGCAATACCCAATCCCTGCAAGAATGAAATTATCACCGTTCCGTAGCGTGTGTATTCAGTAATCTTTCTCCTTCCCGCTTCACCTTCTTTTTTTAAGGCTGCAAGCTCAGGAGAAACCGCTGTTAGAAGCTCCATTATGATTGCTGAGGAGATGTATGGCATTATTCCCAAGGAAATGATACTAAAGTTCTTTATCGCACCACCGGAAAAGAGGTTAAACAAACCCAAAGCCGTTCCCCGTGCCTCTTCAAAGATCGCCGCCAAGACATGTGGATCAACGCCTGGTGTGGGCACATGGGCAGCAATCCTGAAGACAACAAACATAATAAAAGTAAAAAACAGCCTACGGTTTAACTCTGGTACGTTAAAGATATTGGAATAATCCTCACTCATCCTAATACCTCTATGCTACCACCGGCTTTTTCTATCTTTTCTTTTGCTGATTTCGAAAAGGCATCGGCAATAACCGTCAATTTCTTATTCAATTCACCTTCACCCAAAATCTTCACTAACCTATTACCATTAACCAAACCCTTCTCTATCATGTAGTTTATATCAACGACATCCCCATCATTGCATACTTCATTTAGTCTACCCACATTTACAACAGCATACTCTACCCTGAACGGATTTTTAAAGCCCCTCTTGGGCAACCTTCTGTAAATAGGCGTCTGACCACCTTCAAAGTAAGCGGGTTTTGCACCGCCTGAGCGTGCCTTTTCACCTTTATTACCCTTACCAGCTGTCGTTCCCCAGCCGCTACCATCTCCTCTGCCAACCCTCTTTCTATCCTTAACTATGCGTGGTAATTCGTAAAGTTCCATGATTTGCACCTCTCCTTAGAGTTCTTCCACTTTTACCATAAAGGAAATCTTTCTGATCATACCCCTTATGTGCGGAGTATCCTTTCTAATCACATACTTATTGGGCCTTTTTAAGCCCAAAGCAATAGCCGTTTTCCTTATAGAAGGCTTTTGACCTATCAAGCTCCTCGTAAGTGTAATCTTAAGATCAGCCATGTTTCACCTCACTTACCCCTCATCTTCATTATCTCTTCTTTGCTCCTCAAAAGGCTCAAAGCCTTAATCAATGCATGGGAAAGGTTGTGGACATTATTAGAACCAATGGACTTTGTAACAATATTCTTGATGCCGCAAACCTCTAAGATTGCCCTTGCCGTATTACCAGCTATAATTCCCGTACCAGGTCTTGCGGGTTTAATTAAAACCCTGCCTGCACCCTCTTTAACCTCCATCTGATGGGGAATAGTACCATCCTCAGTAATTGGCACCGTAATCAAGTTCTTCTTTGCCTTCTCTATAGCCTTCTTTATGGCTTCAGGCACCTCGTGGGACTTACCCAAACCCAAGCCCACACGGCCATTTCTGTCTCCAACAGCTACAAGGGCAGAAAATCTAAACCTTCTACCACCCTTTACAACCTTTGTAACCCTCTTTATCGATATAACCTGTTCCTCAAATTCCTTTTCCATTTGCACCATAAGCTCCACCCCTAAAATTTAAGTCCTGCTTTTCTTGCACTATCTGCAAGAGCCTTAACCTTACCGTGATAGATATAGCCATTTCTATCAAAAACAACCTTCTCTATGCCCTTTGCAAGGGCCTTCTTTGCAATTGCTTCACCAACAACGGTCGCCGACTTTATGTTGCTACCCTTGACCTTATCCCTCAAATCAATATCCAGTGTGGAAGCAGAAACAAGTGTTCTACCACTTTCATCATCTATGATCTGAGCGTAGATATGCTTCAAGCTCTTATAAACGCACAACCTCGGCCTTTCGGCTGTTCCCCTGATCTTGTATTTGATCCTAAGTTTTCTCTTTAGTCTTTCCTTTTTTCTATCTACAGTAGACATTTCTTTCTAACCCCCATTATTTAGCAGCAGCTTTGCCCATTTTTCTTCTTATCTGTTCATCTTTATACCTTATACCCTTACCTTTGTAAGGCTCTGGCGGTCTAACAGCCCTAATCTGACTTGCAACAAGACCAACGAGTTGTTTGTCAATGCCAGAAACGGTTATCTCAACGCCCTTTTTATCTGTTTCAATGGTTATACCATCTGGTATTTTAAATTCTACATCGTGGGAATAACCAACAGAAAGCACTAATGTCCTTCCTTTAACAGCTGCTTTATAACCCACACCCTCTATTTGCAAAACCTTTTGAAATCCCTTTGAAACACCAACAACAACGTTATTTATCAGACTTCTATAAAGGCCGTGCATGGCCTTTGCATTCTTTGCCGTACTGATCGACTTAACATAGATAAATTTATCATCCTTCTCAACGGAAACATATTCAGGATTGAACTCCTGTTTCAGTTGACCCTTCGGGCCTTTAACTTCCACAGCTCCGTCTGTTATCTTAACCTCTACCCCTGAAGGAATAGGGATAGGTGTCTTTCCAATCCTTGACATCACAACCTCCTATTTTAGAATACCTCGCAGATGTATTCACCACCCAGATTGCGCTTTTTGGCTTCGTATGTGGTCATAACACCCTGGGAGGTAGAAATAATCCCTATACCCAGTCCGTTCATTACAGGTTTAATCTCGTCAGCCGATATATACACCCTCCTTGAGGGTTTGCTGACCATTTTCATCAACATAATAGCAGGTTTCCTCTTGTGCTCATCTGCATACTTTAGGAAAATCCTGAGCATATTCCTGTTTCCCGTATCAGTAAGTTTTTTGTAATCGGATATATACCCCTCTTCTTTTAAAATCCTAACAACATTTTCCACTAAATTATTGCTTGCAACATCGACATAATCGTGTTTTGCCTTCAAACCGTTCTTTATCTTAGATAAACAATCAGCCACCTTCTTACTCATAAGCCACCTACCAACTCGCCTTTTTTACTCCAGGAATTTCACCTTTACCAGCAAGCATCCTAAAGCAAACCCTGCAAATACCGAACTTCCTCATGTAACCCCTTGGCCTCCCGCATATCTGGCACCTGTTTCTCGCCCTAACCTTGAACTTTGGAGGTCTCTTTGACTTCTCTATCAATGCTTTTCTTGCCATAGCCTCTCCTCTTAATTTGTTTTTCTAAATGGCATACCAAAGGCTTCCAATAGAGCCTTTGCCTCTTCATCGGTTTCAGCTGTTGTAACAATCGTTACGCTCAAGCCGTGTACCTTCATTATCTTATCATAGTTGATTTCAGGGAAGATCAACTGTTCAGTAATACCCAAGGTGTAGTTACCACGCCCATCAAAACCCTTTAACGGCACACCCCTAAAGTCCCTGATCCTGGGGATAGCAAATGAGATAAACCGATCCAAAAATTCGTACGCCCTATCACCACGTAGAGTAACCTTGCAACCAATGGGCATACCTTTCCTTAACTTGAAATTAGCAATAGACTTTCTTGCCCTTGTTATAACGCCCCTCTGGCCGGTAATTAGGGCAAGCTCATCCAACGCCGACTCCAAAAGCTTTATGTCGTGCATACCTTCGGCGAGACCTACGTTTAAAACGATCTTCTCTATCTTGGGCACTTGCATGACATTTTTATAGGAGAACTCTTTCATTAGCCGAGGTATTATCTCCTCTTTGTACATCTTTTTGAGTCTTGGAACATACTTTTCAGACATTAAACTTCTCCTCCTTAGATTGTCTCACCGCATTTTTTACAGTATCTTACCTTCTCTCCGCTCTCCAAAAACTTTATACCCACACGCGTGGGTCTATTGCAGTGAGGGCATACAAGCATAACATTTGAAATATGAATGGGTGCCTCTTTCTCTATGATACCACCCTTAGTGGTGGCAGATGCTTTTACATGCTTTTTAACAATGTGAACACCTTCAACTATAACCCTGTTCTTTTCAGGCACAAAAGCGATAATCGTGCCCTCTTTACCTTTATCCTTACCCGCTATTACCCTAACTTTATCATTTTTCTTTAACTTTGTTCTTATCCTTTTCATCACAGCACCTCTGGAGCAAGAGAGATTATCTTCATAAACTCTTTGGCCCTCAATTCCCTAACAACAGGACCAAAGATCCTTGTACCTATAGGTTCCTTCTGGTTGTTGATGATAACAGCCGCATTCTCATCAAATTTTATATACGTTCCGTCAGGTCTCCTAAACTCTTTCTTCGTCCTAACAACGACAGCCTTAACAACATCACCCTTTTTTACCTTACCATTTGGGTCCGCTTCCTTAACGGAAGCCACAATTATATCACCAACCCTGGCGTATCTCTTTCTTGTGCCACCAAGCACCTTTATGCACATGATTTTCTTTGCGCCAGAGTTATCAGCAACTTTCAACATAGTGTATGGCTGTATCATTGCTCATCTCCCAATCCTACGTATTTCTCGGTGATTTCAAGAAGCCTGAAGTGCTTCTCCTTAGAGATTGGCCTACACTCGATAAACTTTACCCTATCACCCTTTTTAGCTTTGTTGTGCTCATCATGAACCTTAAACCTTTTTCTTCTCTTTATGTATTTGTGGAATTTGGGATGCTCAACAAGTGTTTCAACCTCTACAACGATGGTTTTATCCATCTTATCACTAACAACTATTCCCTCTTTAATCAACTTACTCATGCCTGTTCACCCTTCTTGAGTTTCTCATTTTTTACAGTGAGAACCCTCGCAAGATCTTTCCTTAAGTTTCTGATTTTATGAGGGTTATCCATTTGTTCCAAACCCTTTCTCATGTTGAGCTTGAAAATCTCTTCCCTCAACTTCCTCTCTTCTTCCATTAATTCTTTCAAGCTCAACTTCCTCAACTCTGCTGCTTTCATAGCCACTCACTCCGTTTAACGATTTTCATTTCAATAGAAAACTTCTGGGCAGCAAGCTCAAAAGCCTTTCTTGCCAACTCTTCGCTAACACCGCCAATCTCATAGAGGATCCTACCGGGTTTGACAATTGCAACCCATTTCTCAACGGATCCCTTACCTTTACCCATCCTCGTCTCAGCAGGTTTCTTTGTCAAAGGGAAATCGGGGAAAATCCTAACCCAAATCTTACCCTGGTGTTTAAGCACCCTGTTTATGGCAATCCTTGCAGCCTCAATCTGCCTGTTGGTAACTTCACCCCTACCAACGGCTTTGAGGCCGAAATCACCAAAGGCAAGTTTTGTTCCCCTTTTTGCTATACCCCTGACACCATTCCTGTTTCTCTGATACTTTCTATATTTGGTTCTTTTTGGCATCAACATGGCTCAATCCCACCTTTCCTATTTTGGAGATACCATTCCGTTAAACACCCACACCTTAACACCGATTACGCCCGCCTGGGTTAAACTTTCAGCAAAGCCGTAGTCAATATCGGCACGTAGTGTGCTTAGCGGAATTCGTCCCTCTTTAATCCATTCTGTGCGCGCCATTTCGGCACCACCAAGCTTACCTGCAACCTGTATCTTTATACCCTTTGCTCCCTTCTTCAAAGCAAGGTAAGCAGCCCTTTTCATAACCCTTCTGTAGGGCATCCTCTTTTCAATCTGCAAGGCAATATTCTCAGCAATCAACTGAGCATCCCTCTCTGGAGCAGGAACATCCTTAACGTTTATTGTCACATTGGAATCTGTTAGTGTCTTGATATACTCCTTGAGCTTTTCTACCTCTGAACCCTTCCTACCAATAATTATGCCAGGCATTGCTGCATATATGTTTATTGTCATTTTGTTTCTCTTTCTCTCTATCTCGATCTTAGAGATACCCGCATAGTAGACGCGGGACTTTATCGCCCTTTTAATCTTTTGATCTTCTAAAAACTTATCCCTGTAGTCCTTCTCAGCATACCAACGGGATGTCCATGTTTTCGTAATTCCCAATCTTAAACCAATGGGGTTTACTTTTTGACCCAAAACCCACCTCCTACTTTCCAATAATCACAGTTATATTGCTCGTTCTCTTTATGATCCTACCAGCCCTGCCCATGGCGCGAGCCCTGTACCTTTTAAGCCTAATTCCGTCATCTGCTGTAACGTTCAATACCCTAAATCCATCCACATCCATTCCCTGATCCAAAGCATTGGCAACAGCCGATTCAAGGAGTTTTCTTAATATAAAAGCGGCTTTTCTGTTTGAATACTTAAGCAAGACCAAAGCCTCATCAACACTTCTGCCCTTAATCAGGTCTATAATAGCCCTAACTTTTATCGGTGATATCTTTGCACTTCTCAAAAATGCCCTTGCTTCCATAGCTCACCAACCCTACTTACCTATTTTCTTTTGAACCACACCCTTGTGGCCCTTAAATGTTCTCGTTGGAACAAACTCACCGAGTTTATAGCCAACCATATTCTCAGTAACATAAACAGGAACAAACTTCTTACCGTTGTGAACGGCAAACGTAAACCCAACAAACTCAGGAACTATTGTACTCCTTCTCGACCACGTCTTAATCATGGTCTTCTTACCCGAAGCCCTCATCTTCTCGACCTTTTTTAAGAGCTTCTCGTCAACAAAAGGCCCTTTCTTTAAACTCCTCGGCATAAACCTTAGCCTCCTATTACTTTCTTCTTGTAACTATGAACTTATCCGTTCTCTTGTTATGGCGTGTCTTGTATCCCTTTGTCGGAACACCCCACGGTGTAACCGGTGTTCCTCCCGTTCCGGTCTTACCCTCACCACCACCATGTGGGTGGTCTATTGGGTTCATCGCAACACCCCTAACTTGAGGTCTAAAGCCCCTGTGTCTCATTCTACCGGCCTTACCCCAATTGATGTTGTTGTAATCGGGGTTACCAACCTGACCGATGGTAGCATAGCATTCAACATGAATAAGCCTCATCTCTCCACTTGGCAATTTCACATGGGCGTATTTGCCCTCTTTAGCCATAATTTGCGCCATGGTACCAGCGCTTCTTGCAAGCTGGCCACCACCCTTTGGCTTAAGCTCAATGTTGTGCACTATCGTACCAACCGGTATTTTCTTGATGGGTAATGCATTGCCAACCTTAATCTCCGCATTCTCGCCGGCTTCAACAACGTCACCCACCTTCAATCCCAAAGGTGCGATTATATACCTCTTTTCACCATCCTTATATGCAAGCAACGCAATCCTTGCATTCCTGTTTGGATCGTATTCAATTGCCTTAACAACCGCTGGTATATTTCTCTTGTCCCTCTTAAAATCAATGATCCTATAAAATCTTTTAACTCTTCCGCCACGACCCCTAACGCTTATGTGACCGAAATTATCCCTACCCGCATGGTATTTTAAAACCTTAATCAGCGATTTTTCTGGTTCCTTTTTTGTTATATCGCTAAAATCCTGAACGCTTGCCCCTCTCAAACCATTCGTGACCGGCTTGTAAACCTTGATACCCATTGTACAACCTCTTCCTTAAAGTTCCTTAAGCGTATAACCTTCTTTCAGTGTAACAATAGCCTTCTTATAAGAAGGCCTTTTGCCCTTTATCCCCCTAAATACCTTTGTCTTCCCTTTAACATTTATTATATTGACCTTCTCTACCTTTACGCCAAACAGCTCTTCAACGGCCTTCTTAATCTCAGGCTTGTTTGCGTTTTTATCAACCTTGAACACATACTTACCCTTTTCCTGCTCAAAGAAGGCCTTTTCCGATATAACCCTCTCTTTCAAAATACTCCACTTATCCATTGGCGATTCTCCTGTTAAGTTTATCTACAACCTCTTTTGGTATAACAATATTCCTGAAGCGCAGAACATCGTAAACGTTGAGGCTATCGATGTTCCTAACCTCAACACCCTCTATGTTTCTCAAGGACAGATACTCATTGTCCATACCCTTATCCAACACAAAAAGGGCCTTTTTCAAATTCAACTTCTTAACAAGCTCATAGGCCACTTTGGTTTTTGGTTTTTCAAACTTCAAACCGTCTAACACAATCAAACCGCCGTCTTCGATCCTCTGAACCAAAGCCTGCTCGAAGGCAAGCTTCTTCTCCTTCTTATTCATCTTTAGATCGTAGTCCCTCGGCTTCGGACCAAACACAACACCTCCACCGACCCACAGAGGGGACCTAATAGAACCTGCGCGCGCTCTACCCGTGCCTTTCTGTCTCCAAGGCTTCTTACCGCCACCTGAAACCTCACCCCTCGTTTTCGTGCTGACCGTACCCTGCCTTGCATTCATCAACATAACCCTAACAACCCTATTGAACAAAACACCTTTATTCTTCACATCCTTAGCTTCGACGTTTATCTCTATGTCGCCAACCACCTGGCTATCCCTATTCAAAACCTTAACCTTCATCGTTTAGTTCCCCTTCTTAATAATATTGACGTAGCTACCTTTTGATCCAGGAACAGCACCCTTAACGGCTATTAATTTCTTTTCAGGATCTATATGAACGATCTGCAAGTTCTTTATAGTCACCCTCTCATTACCGTAGTGACCGGGCATCTTCTTTCCCTTTACAACCCTTCCAGGAAATTCGCACTGGCCGATAGATCCCGGTCTCCTGTTGAACATAGAACCGTGCGAATCCGGACCACCTGCAAAATTGTGGCGCTTCATAACACCGGCAAAACCTCTACCTTTACTGTGACCAACTACGTCAACCACCTCTCCCTTTTCAAAGATGTCTATGGAAATAGTTTGCTTAACCTCGTAATTTGAAACATCCTCAACCCTAAATTCCTTCAATATCTTCTTTGGTGGAACACCAACCTTTTTAAATACACCCAAAAGAGGCTTGTTGAGCCTCTTTTCTTTGGTATCAACAAAACCAACCTGAATGGCGTTATAACCATCCTTTTCTTTGGTCTTTATCTGGGTTATAACACCATCTGTAGCCTCAAGTACAGTAACAGGAATTGCTTTACCATCAACGTAAAGCTGTGTCATCCCTAATTTCTTTGCGATTAATCCTAACATCTATCTCTCCTACTCCTCATTTATTAAAGTTAAGAAACAGAGGAACCCTTTAAGGGTTCTTATTTCTATTAAACATCCCTACTGTAACTTAACTTCTATATCAACACCCGCCGGTAAATCTATCTTCATTAACGCATCAACAGTCTGCTGAGAGGCATCCACTATATCAAGTAGCCTCTTGTGAACCCTAATCTCAAACTGCTCCCTCGATTTCTTGTTAACGTGTGGAGATCTCAAAACCGTGTATCTTGAGATCTTTGTAGGTAAAGGGATGGGGCCCTTTACCTTAGCCCCGGTCTTCTTTATCGTTTCTATTATATCCTTCACAGAACTATCAAGAAGTTCACTCTCAAATGACTTAAGTTTAAGCCTGATTCTCTGTTCCATAGCCGTCACCCTCTTACTCCAATATCTCCGTTATTACACCAGCACCAACAGTCTTACCACCTTCCCTGATAGCAAAGCGTGTCTCTTTCTCGAGGGCAACAGGTGCTATGAGTTCAACTGTTAGCTCTACGTTGTCACCTGGCATGACCATTTCAACACCCTCTGGGAGATGAACTGTTCCTGTGACGTCTGTTGTCCTGATGTAGAACTGAGGTCTGTAGCCATCGAAGAACGGTGTATGTCTTCCACCCTCATCCTTTGTGAGAACGTAAACCTGAGCCTTGAACTTCTTGTGGGGTGTGATGGAGCCAGGTTTGG
>WFQR01000025.1 GCA_015486955.1 Hippea sp.
CCCTCATGCAAATAACCCATCGTAGGAACAAAACCTATTGTTTTCCCCCATTCCCTATACTTATCGGCAATGCCCTGCATCTCCTTCGCATCGTAAATAATTCTCATAACAACACCTCACAGGTAGGAATGCTCATCTGTCGGAAATTCCCCGTTTTTAACCTCTTTGATATACGTCTGTATAGCTTGAACAGCCTCTTTCTTCAAATGGGCATACCTCTTAACAAACTTTGGCTTAAAATCATCAAAAAGACCAAGCATATCGTGATAAACCAAAACCTGGCCATCCGTGTGAACACCCGCACCGATACCAATTGTTGGAACATTAACGGATTCTGTTATCTCCTTTGCCAACTGCTTTGGAACGGATTCAAGAACTATTGAGAATACGCCGGCTTCTTCCAGATACTTGGCGTCTTCTTTTATCTTTTGAGCCTCTTTTTCCTCTTTTCCCCGTGCCTTGTACGATCCAAAGATATTGATTGATTGGGGTGTTAGACCAAGATGACCCATCACAGGAATTCCTGCAGCAACAATACTATTGATTGTCGGTACAAATTCCCTACCGCCTTCAAGCTTAACGGCATCGCAACCCGTTTCCTTCAGTATTCTACCGGCATTCCTTACAGCCTCTGCATAATCTGCCTGATAGCTCATAAACGGCATATCAACAACAATCAACGCATTCTTAACACCCTGCCTCACCATCTTTGCATGGTAAATCATCTCATCTAAAGTCACAGGGATTGTGGAACTCTTGCCCTGCATAACCATTGCCAAAGAGTCGCCAACCAAAATTATGTCAATCCCTGCCTCATCGGCAATACGAGCGGATGTGTAATCGTAAGCTGTAATCATGGAAATCTTTTCTTTCCCCTTCATAGCCTTAATCTTGGGTACCGTAACAGCCATAGCACTCTCCTTTCTAAACCAAAATAAAAAGGCCTGAACGCACCCATTTTAAGTGCATTCAGGCCCAATTGAACTCACATTATGGTGGCTCAAAGCCCCAAATTGGGGTCTTCTACCTATCCAATGCAAATAAAAACTCCTTTAACAGGTCTCGAGGCCACTATCGCCTTCGAGCCTTTCAAGAATCAAAGGCAAATCTTCGCCGTTGAGCTTAAATCTTGCCCCAAGCTCAACCAATGGCTTAACAACAAACAACCTTTGATGCGCAAACCTGTGGGGCAGCGTCAAATCCTTGCTTTTAATGATTGTATTTTTATAAGCAATTATGTCAACATCAATTGTTCTCGGTCCCCACTTAAATTTCTTAATTCTACCTAATTTCTTTTCTATAGATTTAATAAACTCAAGTAAATCTACAGGGCTTAAATTACAATCAGCTTTCAAAACAGCATTACAAAAATTTCTTTGCTTTTCGTAACCCCACGGCTTGCTTTCGTAAAACTTAGAGATCTTAATAACCGTGATCTTCTTTGACAGATATGCTATAGCCAACCTTATATTCTTCTTTCTATTGCCGACGTTGCTTCCCAAACCGAGATAAATCCATCTGTTATACAACGGCGCTCTTTATCCTCTCGACGGCCTCTTCAATCCTCGGATTTGTTATACTGATCCTAAAATAACCCTCACCTGCATCACCAAACCCGTTACCAGGCGTTACAACTATACCCTTTTCCTGCAATAGCTTCTTTGTAAATTCGGCAGATGTAAAACCCTTCGGAACCTTTACCCAGAAATAGAACGTTGCAAGGGGCTTTTTAAACTCAAAACCTGCTTTTTGTAAAGCCTCGGCCATCTGATCCCTTCTCGTCTGGAAAACGTCCCTGATATTTTTATTCAAAGTTTCGGCGTTATTTAAAGCATAAATACCTGCCTCTTGAACAGCCTGGAAAATGCCAGAATCGATGTTTGTTTTAACCTTACCCAGAGCAGCTATGACATCCTTATTTCCAACGGCAAAACCAATCCTCCAGCCTGTCATGTTGAACGTCTTTGAAAGGGAGTGAAACTCTATACCCACATCCTTTGCTCCTTCAACCTCCAAAAAGCTTATGGGCTTGTAATTATCGTAACAAATCTCAGAATAGGCATTGTCACTTGCCACAATGAAATCAAACTCTTTTGCAAGCTCAACGACCTTTTTGTAAAAATCCTTCTCAGCCACAGCAGAGGTCGGATTGTTTGGATATCCAATAAACATCAATTTTGTTTTCCTCAAAATATCCCTATCAATCGCATCCAAATCGGGTAAAAAACTATTTTTTTCAAGAAGCGGCATCTTATAGACTTCACCGCCCGCGAACATAACGGCAACGGGATAGACAGGATAACCCGGATCAGGCACAAGTGCGTAATCACCGCTATCAATGTATGCAAGCGGCAGATGGGCTATACCCTCTTTGGATCCAATCAAGCTCACAACCTCCGTATTAGGGTCAAGTTCCACGCCAAATCGCCTTTTATACCAATCAGCCACAGCCTTCCTAAACTCATACATACCGACGTAACTTGGATACCTGTGATTTTCTGGCTTCTCAAGGGCTTTTTTTGCTGCCTCAACAATCTCATTTGGCGTCGGTATGTCAGGATCGCCCACACCCAAGTCTATGACATCCATACCCTTAGCAATTACCTCCTCTTTTAGCCTATCGATCTCTGCAAATAGATAGGGTGGTAATTGCTTTATTCTTTTTGACACCTCAACCATCACAAAACCTCCTTAATTTTTTCGCTATTATAACCTTCCCTTAAAACGGTAACTTTAGAGCCTTCGAGCCTCACAATCGTTGACTGCTCGCCAACAACCCTACCAAAGACCATGCCATCCACACTATTTTTATATCTTTTAAAGATAAGCCTTTCATCCGTCAAAGGTTTGCTACCTCCTGAGATGTTTATGCTTGTTGATGTAATTGGTGTTTTCGAGCAAATCCTATCCAAAAACTGCGTATTTGCCAACCTAAAAGCCACAGTTCCGTTTAAACTCACATAAAACGGGAATTCAAACGACACATTCACAACAACCGTTATAGTGTTTTTAAGAAGATAGATCAATCTATCTTTCTCAACATTCGTAGCACACCTGAGAATGAAATCCTCTTTAGCAATAATCAAAAACGGCTTAGAAATATCCCTTTTTTTAAGCGCAAATATCCTTCTGTTTGCATAATAATCAAACAAACCTGCACCAAAACCGTAAATTGTAAAGGCAGGATAGATCAGCACTCCACCTCTAAAAAGTATAGAAATAGCCCTTTTTATATCTCTATCTTCCCTTGTTATAAGCATCCAATTATCTTCTCCTTGAAAGAAAGATGGGGTGAGTAGTGGGACTTGAACCCACGACCCCCAGGGCCACAACCTGGTGCTCTGCCAACTGAGCTATACTCACC
>WFQR01000026.1 GCA_015486955.1 Hippea sp.
ATTTTCATACATGTATTCAAGCAAATTTTTATAATAGTCGCGCAAACCCTTAATCCACGCCCTTATATCTTCAAAACTTTCATCGTACAACGCCTCTGCAATGTGCATATCTATAATGGAAGGACAGAGGTAGGTTGTATTGGCAGCCGATGCCTTCTCAATAAAATCCTCATTGTCCGTAACAAGCGCACCCATCCTCAAACCACAGGCGTTAAACGTTTTAGACAGGCTCTCTATACTTATCCTAATCTTAGCCTCCTCTATACCCGGAACATCTTTATTTGTTACGCGCCAGATGCTCGGTGGCTCACCATCCACATAGTACAAACCTCTATAAGCCTCATCGCTGATGATAAACATGTTGTTCTCAAGACAAATGCGAGCATATTCATTTATGGTCTTTTGCCTCATCAATTTTCCTGACGGATTATCGTAAGGAATGATTAATAAAGCGCCGGGCTTGTACCTTTTAACCGCACGTTCTATCTCTTCAACGGCAACATCGTTAAAATTACCCTCTCTATCAAGTGCCCTCTCAACGGCAACGATCTTCCTCCCAAGTTCATCTGCAACAGCCTTGTAGTTCGTATACGTAGGATTCATAACAAGTAAGGGCCTTTCGTCTTTGCCTGCATCACCACACAGGCCCAAAACAGCTGTGCGCATAGCACCTGAACCGCCATCCTGAATAATAGAATAAAGCTCAGGATCAACACCTTTAGGCAAGAAAGCTTTAATGATCTTAATAAAAACGGCATTTGCCTTGTCCGTTCCTGGTGTCTCTGCGTATCTCCAGATACCGTTTCTTAAATCATCATCCAAAGGATTTAAATACCTCTCCAAAAGCTTTGGATGGGTTTTTAAAGAAACACTGCCTATTGCCACATTTATCGCCTCTATGGGCTCCCTGCCCTTCTTTTGATCCGCCTTTACCCTTTTTTCAAACACAGTTTGAGCCATTCTCAAACCTGATGGTTTTAAGTTATTGAAAAAATTGGAAAACTTGCCATTGGGCTTGCCAAACATTACAAGCTCCTCCCCCTTATGGATTTAAGTAGAGCGATTTTATACAAAAAGGAGAGCCTGTCAAGAATTTATTCAATTAACTGAGAGCTTTTCAGCTCTTTGTCTTATTTCTTAATTCCATAGCTTTTTTACTAATTTCTTCGACAGTACCTTCTTCTTTTAAATAACCCTGTCTCCAATTAGTATAATCAAAGGAATCTCTTTGAATTAAAGCAATGAAACGCTCCGCTTCCACTTTTCCTAAATGTTTAACCAAAATATCGAAACCCATTACTTTAATCTCAGAATCAGTAATCATAGAACCTCCATAACAAAACCTATAGGATCAATTACATTGATCTCCTTAATTTTACTTTTCTTCCTTAAAATGCCATTATCAGTTGTTATAAAAAATCTACACTGAGCATATATTGCACATGCCAGATGCAATGCATCCATTTTCTTCAGACCTATTTTAAAAAGTTTCTGTGCCATTTCTAATACAAAATTATTCTCTTCAACGTCAACGATAGCCACATCTCTCCATTTTGCTATAAGTATCTTTCTTTCAACAAAAGGGTTTTTACTATTCTCAAAATCCAAAATATAAGACCAAACCAAATCAAGTTTTCCATCTAAGATTAATCTTTGGATGTAAAGTTTAGCTTCAGACTCCAACTTTATCTTCACCTTACTTTGATCGTCAAATGGACGATTAAAGCTACAATTATCTAAGTAAACCCTCATGATTTTATAATAACACCAAACTGCAAAATAATCCACAATAAGTTAACAAAGCCTAAAAAAGTGTTGACTTATTTATTTTTTTTATATAGAATTTAGCATGCAAAATAACGCTTTAAGGGGGTGAGAGGAGAAAAAATTGTTTAAAAAGGACTTGACAAAGAATGGAAGCGGGCTTATTATGTGTGGCGATGAAATTAGAAAAAACTTTGTAAGGAGGTTTTAAGCATGAAAAAAAGGTTGATTTCATTGGTAGCAGCAGCGGCATTGGTAGGTGGTGTAGCTGTAGCAGGTGCTCCACAGGTTGCAAAGGCCGGCACGGTTACAGTAAAGGGCGATACACAGGCAACGTTGTATGGTTTTGTATGGGCTCAGTATGATTGGATAAATCAAGCTACTGGCGATGCAGATCACAGCAATATGCCTATTCCGGACAATGATGGCTATCTTTATGACAAAACACAAGCAGAAACAAGCGTCGGTGTTACAAGGATAGGTTTTGCATTCAAAAACGAGGATGCAAATCTAAATGGAAGAATCGAAGGTGGTTTTTTCCATGCCGGGAACAACTTTAGACTAAGAAGAGCTTATGTGCAACACAACTTTGATGGTTTCTATGTACTCATAGGTCAAGAGTGGATTATTGAAGAGAACTTTGCATCCATTTCTGCAGGATTTACAGCGCCAGCCGGATTTGATGAGGGTATTTTAAGGGTCCCACAGGTAAGAATTGGTACAAACTTAGATTTGGGTAGCGCAAATCTTGATCTCGCTTTGGCGTTTGAGTGGGGTAATAAATCAGCTGTTAGCAGTTCAGCAGGAGTAAACGGTTACGATGGAGCTGCTGTTGACAGATACACATTCCCAACGACTGCTGCAAGGGCTGTTTTACATTTAGACACAGGTTTCGGTGCTCCGGCTAAAATTTATGCGTGGGGATCAATTATCCCTGTATATGTAACAGGTGGAAGCAAACAAGATGAATCCGAAACATCTTACGCATTCGGTGCTGGTGTAAATGTTCCCATTTCTATGTTTACAGTAGGAGGTAACTTCCAGTATTCAGATGGTGCTACAAACTACGCAGGATTATCAGATTATCAGCCAGCAAGTTATTATATAAATAACAACGGAGATGACGAAGACACAGAAATGTACGCATTCAACGTAAACGCTACAGTTACACCAATTCCATGTGTAACATTAGGAGCTGAGTACGACTATGTAGAATTTAAGAACGATGACGTATTCGATGGAACAAAGCCAAAGGTACATACATTTGTAGGTAATGCCAAAATCAAGACAACAAAATACACAACATTGACACTCGAGTGGAGACATATGAAAGCTAAAGACTTTGACGCTACAGGTTTAGTAGACGATGATGACTTCTCCGGAGACCAGATTTACGCACTTTACATGTACAAATTCTAAAAAATCACTTCTTTAGAACCTTATTAAGCCCGTGGATTTAAATCCGCGGGCTTTTTTATTTTTCCTTAACCGCATTTTAAAATAAAATTTACAAACAACTGCTATAACCTCCCCAGAAATTTACGAAGGGGAGGTAAAGTATGAAGAAAAAACTACTTTCAACTGCTGCAATAGCAGTAGCATTGGGTATGGCGTCCTTTCAATCCCACGCCTCAACAGTCACACTCAAAGGCTCAACGCAGGCAACGCTATATGGTTTTGCATATGCAGAGTTTGCATGGGATAATCAGATGACAAACATACCGGATTTATCAAACATGCCAAAACCAAATCCGAATTCTCTTTCTAAGTACAGTACACCTCTGTACAAAAGCACATATGATAAAACCAGTGCAAATGCTGAATCCTTCATGACACGTCTTGGTTTGAAGTTCACAAACAGTGATGCAAATATAAAAGGAAAGCTGGAAGGAGACTTTAAAGGTGGTTCAGGGAGCAACAAGGGTAATTTCAGAATGAGACAGGCTTGGGTGGAGCATGAGTTAGGAAGTTTTAATGTGCTTATAGGCCAGGCATACATCTTGGAAGAGATGCACTCATCCATCAGTATAGGTGATGATGCGCCCGGCGGATTCAATATACCTTTCCACAGAGTACCTATGGTGGAACTGAGTTCATCCATAGACTTAGGCAGCGCAGACTTAGACCTTGCTTTAGCTTTTGAATGGAGCAACAGCAAAGCTGCAGCATCAGGGAAAGACGCAAAGAGCACAGTGCTATCTGTAGATAGGTATGTGTTTCCCACAACAGCAGCAAGGGCAGTTTTACATATTGCAACAGGCTTTGGTTCACCTGCCACCCTTTATGCCTGGGGCTCTGTAATTCCTGTATATGTTAGTGATAAAAATGGAGCAAATGTGAGTGATGATTTTGAAACAGGTTATGGATTTGGCGCAGGAATAAGGGTTCCAATATCTATGTTCAAGATAGGAGCAAACTTCCAGTATTCTGACGGTGCAACGGGTTATGCAGGATTGACCGATTATGAACCTGCAAGCTACTACTTGAGCACGTCTGGAGATGTTGAAAAAACGCAGATGTATGCATGGAATGTCAACGCCACAGTATCACCCACATCTTACATAACTGTTGGGGCTGAGTATGACTATGCAAAATTTGACAATGATGTTTTGCCTTCTGATCCTAAAGTAGAAACAGTAGTGGGCAACATAAAAATCAAAACCACAAAGGTTACATCCCTTGGTATAGAGTGGAGACATGTAAAGGCAAAAGATTTTGATGCTGTTGGTGCTGGCGACGATGACTTCTCAGGTGATCAGGTGTATGCGATTTATAAGTATAAGTTTTGATCTATCTTAACATAAACTCACCCTCCAGAGGCTTTCTCTCTGGAGGTTTTTTATCTTCCCTCTCAAAAAAACTTAACAAATCAAATCTGAAATTATATTATTCTTCAACAAAAAAGTGTGGGGGCTTTGCTATGAAAAAGCTTGTATCCGCAGTTGTATCTTTATCATTGGGCATTATTTCTTTAACTGCAAATGCCGCTTCTCTAACCACCAAAGGCTCAACACAAGCCACAATCCACGGTTTTACCTATGCTGAGTTTGCATGGGACAAGCAGACAACAGGCCTGCCAGACCTATCAAATATGCCCGAGCCCGATCCAAACTCATCTGCCAAGTACAACACGCCCTTATACAAAAGCACATACGACGAAGTAAACTCACAGGCCGAATCTTGGCTAACAAGACTCTACTTCGGGTTTAAAAACTCAGATGCAGGAGTTAAAGGCTTAATCGTGGGGGATTTTAAGGGAAAATCCGACGATGGAAACAGGGGCAGCTTCAGAATGAGACAGGCATGGGTTGAGCATGATTTGAGTAATTTTAAAATCAGAATAGGCAAAACATATATATTGGAGGAGATGTTCTCATCCATTAGTCTGGCTTCAGTCAAACCTGCAGGATTTCAGGATATAAAGATGAAAAGGGTATCGCTTGTCAGGGTCAGTAAAGCCATAAATCTGGAAAAAGCCAGCATCAACTTTGCACTTGCCTTTCAATCAGGAAACAAATTAGCAGTCAGTTCGGGAAAAGACACAAAAAACAACGCTCTATTTGTTGATAGGTACACAATCCCATATCCCGCAGCAAGAATAATCACAACGTTTGACACAGGTTTTGGTGCACCAGCAGAAGTTTACGCATGGGGAGCGGTTATACCTGTGTATGTTAGCGATAAAAACGGTGCTAATGTTGCCGATAAATCGGAAACAAGCTACGCATTCGGTGCAGGACTGAGATTGCCTGTTTACACATTTAAATTCGGCTTTAACTTTCATCACACAGATGGTGCAACGGGCTATTCAGGTTTAACAGACTTCGAACCTGCAAGCTATTACCTAAGCAAAAACGGCGGAATAGAGAAAACTTCAACAAATACATTTAACATAAATGTCGTTTTCAGGCCCACAAGGTCAATCTCTTTTGGCGGCGAATACGATCAGGTGAAATTCGACAACAACATCTTTCCATCTGATCCAAAAGTCGAAACCCTAATTGGCAACATTAAAATCAAAACAACAAAGGTTACCATGCTCGGTATTGAGTGGAGACACATAAAGGCAAAGAACTTTGATGTTGTGGGTGCGGGAGACGATGAGTTTTCAGGTGATCAAATATACGCGGTTTACAAATACCTCTTCTAAAAAAGAAAAAGCCCCTCAAAAACTACAAGAGGGGCCTATATTTAGTCATTCTCTAAAATTTCTTTAACATAGTTTGGCAAAACAAATGCTGCTTTGTGGATCTCGGGGTTGTAGTATTTAAGCTTTAAATTCAGTTCTTCAAATCTTTCTTTATCAAAGCTTTCCATCGGATGTCTATCCCCCTTCCAGGCAATTGAAAACGCCCAGCTACCAGAGGGATATGTGGGAATTGCTGCTTGATAAATGGTAACCTTATCCCTACCAAACGCCTTTCTCATGTTGTTAACAGATCTCATCATCCACTTGGCATCGTAATAGGCGTTTTCAGCCTGTGCCACAACTATGCCACCATCACGCAAGATGTTTTTCACATTAGAATAAAACTCGGTATTGAACAAGCCCTCGGCTGGCCCAAACGGATCTGTAGAATCGACTATAACAACATCATACAAATCCTTTTTATCCTTCACATACTCAATGCCATCGCCAATAATCAAATTAACATTGTCCTGTTTGAAACCATTACCAACAAAAGGCGTGTATTCCATTGAATTTTTAGGCACAATTTCGTCTATCTCAACATCATCGATTCTTTCAAGGTAGGCGTGCTTTGACACCTCTCTTGCACTGCCGCCATCTCCACCGCCGATGATCAAAACGCTCTTCGGATTTTCGTGGGCAAACAGAGGCACGTGGGTAATCATTTCATGGTAAACAAACTCGTCCCTTTCTGTAAACATAATTAAGCCGTCGAGTAGCATAACTCTGCCAAATTCGTAAGTATCCAAAATATCAAGTCTCTGAAGCTTGCTGTACTCTGTATGTAAAACCTCTTTAACTTTAAACGTAAAACCACAGTAATCTGAGTATTTTTCCGTAAACCACAGTTCTGGATTAAATGGCATCTTTTACCTCCATACAAAAAAATAGGGGCTATGAGCTTTTAACCCATAGCCCCTTTTTTGAAAAGATCAAAGCTAATTACTTCTTTGTTGGGCCTTCCCTTCTGAATTTCTCTCCAACCTCTAAGCCCATATCAAACGCCTTCAGGTTCATGTCCAAGAATCTCTCAGGAACTTCTTCCTTAACCGTCTCCCTCACTGCCTCAACGTCCAAAACCTGTGTTAAACCTACGCAGATCCCTACAGCCAAAACGTTCATTGTTACAACGTTGCCAATCTCATACTTTGCTGTCCTAACGAGTGGATACTCATAAACCTTGTAAATCTTGGCATCTTCATCAGGAACAGTAACAAGTCCCGAATCCACCAAAACATCGGCGCCTTGTTTCAAATCGCCTTTATAGGCGTTGTAAGCCTTCTGGTGCGTTGCCAAGAAGAAGTCAACATTTGTGGACTCAGCGAAGATAATAGGCGTGTCCGAAATGATGATGTCAGCCTTTGCAGCACCTCCCCTAACCTGAGAGGTGTATGTTGGCACCTGTGTAGCATAGTAATTTGTATGGAAAACGGCTGCATGGGCAAGAATGGTTCCTGCAGTCAAAGAACCTTGTCCACCAACTCCCGCAAATCTCAATTCATAATGAAATCCCATTTTCTTACCTCTCTATAGTTTTTTCCACTCTTTTAATGGTGTTTCAACATCATAAGGATACAGTTTCTTTAGCTCTTCCCTTGTAATCTTGTATTTATCGGCATCCGTTAATGTACCTTTTGCGTATTTTGCCCAGTATTCATCGCTCGCCTGAGCCTTCTCAACAAGTCCTTTGTAAGCCTCTGTGAGTTCAGGTTTGCTCTCATCTTTGTGCAAAACGCCTGTTATGAACTTACCCTTCAATTCTTCCTCACTCATTCTCTTGGCTTTTGCTGAACTTACAAGGAAGCTCTTCATGTGCTCAAGCAACTTTGCAGGATCACCCAACTTATTCCTTCTTCCGAAGTTAATTGGGCAAGGACTGAAAACGTCTATCAATGCAAAGCCTTTATACTCAAGGCCCTCTTTTATCAGCTTCTTTAACCTTACAGGATCACCGGCAAATCCCCTTGCAACATAACCAGCACCAGCTCCAATTGCCATCTTACAAACGTCAATCGTCGGCTCGTAGCTTCCCCTTGGAGCCGTTGAGGCCTTTGCACCAGGCGGTGTTGTACAGGAGTGCTGACCACCAGTCATTCCGTAGATCCAGTTGTTGATCAGGACAACTGTAATATCGATATTCCTTCTGCAAGCATGAAGTAGGTGGTTTCCACCGATATGCACAAGGTCACCATCACCACCGAAAACAAACACATGCTTATCCGGATGTGCCATCTTTATTCCAACGGCAACGGCGATTGCCCTTCCATGAATCGTGTGAAGGGTGTGGAAATCAACGTAACCCGTAACCCTCGCTGCGCATCCAATGCCTGAGACCATTGCGCAGTCATCTTTACTCCAGCCCAACTCATCAATGGCCTCTAAGTAACATTTTAAAACTATACCATCGCCACAGCCTGGACACCAGTACAGTGGCATTTTGTCCATTCTTAAGTATTTTGCATAATCTACAGCCATTATTCGCCTCCTCCAAACCTCTTTAACTCTTCCTCAGTCAAGCAAATTTCTACACTCTTTGATGGATCTTTTATTTTCTCATAAATCTGGGATGGTCTAATGAGAACACCCGCTGCCTGACCTACACCGTACACAGGCACTCTACCAGCAACGATCCTCTCAACCTCCAACTTATACTGGCCCAAGTTCATCTCTGCCACTATTATATGTTTAACCTTCGATGCAATGTCACTGATTTGTTTCTCCGGAGATGGCCATATGGTCAAGGGTCTGAATAGACCCACCTTAATTCCTTCTTCCCTTGCCTGATCAATTGCAACCCTTGCTGCCTCAGCTGTAGAACCGTATGCTATGATGCAAACCTCGGCATCGTCCATTTTGTAGTATTCATTCTTTGTAATCTCGTCCACGTGGTTGAGAATCTTGTTGTGCAACCTCTTTAACAACCACTGTGTATATTTAGGATCAACTGTTGGGAAACCGGTTTTATCGTGTATTAAGCTGGACAGGTGGTATCTATAGCTTTTTCCGTCCTCTGTCCACCACTTTGCCAAAGGCGGAATCTCGTAATTATAATCGTATGGATAATAGTTATCTGGATCAACATCGGGTTGAGCCCTATCGATAATCTCCACCTCTTCAGGATCAGGTATATAAACCTTTGTGTGCAAGTGAGAAAGTGCACCGTCAGTCAACAATACTACAGGCTGTCTGAACTTCTCAGCCAAATTGAAAGCCCTAATGGTCTCAAAAATGGCTTCCTGGGCGTTGCATGGGGCAAGTGCGATGATTGGATGGTCACCGTGCGTACCCCATCTTGCCTGCATAATATCCTGTTGTGACGGCCTTGTAGGCAATCCCGTCGATGGTCCGCCCCTCATAACATCGACGACCACAAGCGGAACCTCGAATATGCAGGCCATACCCAAAGCTTCCTGTTTCAAAGAGAAACCAGGTCCGCTCGTACATGTCATTGCCTTTACACCACTTGCTGATGCACCTACGCAGGCGTTTATACTTGCAATCTCATCCTCCATCATCATAAACGGCAAGCCCTTCTCGGGCATAATCTTTGAAAGTCTTTCAGGCACTTCACTGGATGGGGTTATTGGGTATCCAGCATAAAACCCCAAGCCAGCAACTAAAGCAGCCTCAGCAACAGCCGCATTTGCGTTTAGAAATGCAATCCTTCCCATCGAATCCTCCTATTTACTTCTTGTAATCAAGTTACCTTTACTATCTTCAAACGTCAACTCAACACCTATGTCCGCAACCGTTATAGCAAAATCTGGACAAATATCCTCACACATCTTACACCTAATACAATCTTCAGGGCGCACTACCTTTGCAGTTGTACCCATCCAAACGTGCAAATCCTCTACCATCTCCAAAACGTTCTTTGGACAAATGTGGACGCATAAACCGCATCCTTTACATAGGTCGTAGTTGATCTCAACAGGCATGCGTTTCTCAGCCATTCTCACCTCTCCTTTTCTCAAAAATTGGGGGCCGAAGCCCCTATTGTTCTCAAATTTCCGCAACTATTTGGTTTAATGTTTCACTCGGCCTCATAACCTTTTCAACAATGCTCTCGTCGGGCCAGTAGTAACCCTTCAAATCGTAAGACTTACCCTGCGCATCATCGAAATCTTTTATAATCTTTTCCTCGTTTTCTGCAAGTTTTTTAGCTATAGGCTCGAAGATCTTCTTCAATTCCTCATCCTCATTTTGATTTGCCAAAGCCTCAGCCCAATATTTTGCAAAGTAGTAATGTTCACCCCTTGTGTCAAGCTGATGAACCTTTCTTCCTGGCCATTTCTGATTGGCAAGGATCTGTGCCATTGCATCGTCAACGGCCTTTGCCATGATTTCTGCTTTTTTGTTACCGTACTTTTCTCCAATGAACTCAAGGGAAGCAAATATAGCACCGAATTCACCCATCGAATCCCATCTCAAGTGACCCTCATCAATGAGCTGCTGTGCATGTTTCGGGGCAGAACCACCAGCACCCGTCTCAAACAAACCGCCACCGGCAAGCAGAGGCACGATGGAAAGCATCTTAGCGGATGTTCCAACCTCTAAAATTGGGAACAGGTCTGTCAGATAATCCCTCATAACATTTCCTGTGACAGAAATCGTGTTCAGACCCTTCCTAATCCTCTCAAGCGAGAACCTCATAGCCTCAACGGGCTTCATTATCCTTATGTCAAGTCCCTCTGTATCGTACTCTTTCAAGTATTCCTTAACCTTCTTGATCAGCTCAGCATCGTGAGCCCTATTCTCATCAAGCCAGAAGATTGCCGGATCACCTGTAGCTTTAGCCCTCCTAACAGCCAAACCTACCCAGTCCTTAATTGCCGCATCCTTTGCCTGGCAGCCCCTCCAGATGTCACCCTTTTCTACTTTATGCTCTATCAAAACATTGCCGTTTTCATCAACAACCCTGAACGTACCATTAGCAGGTGCTATGAATGTCTTATCATGGGAACCGTATTCCTCAGCCTTCATGGCCATCAATCCAACGTTGGATACGTCACCCATTGTTGTTCTATCGAATTGGCCATTCTTTTTGCAATCCTCTACAACCTCTTTATAAATCGTTGCATAGCACCTGTCTGGTATAATGGCTTTTGTGTCGTGCAACTTATCATCTTTGCCCCACATTCTACCGCCATCCCTGATCATTGGAGGCATTGAAGCATCAATTATAATCAGGTTTGGTGCGTGCAGGTTTGTTATACCTTTTCTTGTATCCACCATAGCAAGTTCTGGGTTCTTTTCATAAACCTTCTCTATATCAGCCTCTATTTGTTTCCTCTTATCCTCAGGGAGTTTCTGAATTCTCGCGTATAGATCACCCAAACCGTTGTTTGGATTGACGCCTAATTCCTCAAACTCCTTTTTATACTTCTCAAACACATCCTTGAAGTAAACCTCTACCATGTGTCCAAACATTACTGGATCTGATACCTTCATCATGGTAGCCTTCAAGTGGAGAGAAAGAAGGACATCCTTCTCTTTCGCATCCTTTATCTGCTCTTCGTAGAACTTCCTCAGTTTGCTAACGCTCATGTACGTGCCATCAAATACCTCTCCTTTAAGCAGATGGAGTTCTTTCATTACCTGTTTGTTGCCATTTTCATCAATAAACTCAATCTTTATGTCCATATCCCTGTCTGTTGTGAAGGACTTCTCATGTTCATAGAAATCCCCACTATCCATATGAGCTACATGGGTTTTAGAATCCTTTGGCCACTCCTGAAGTGGCAAACCCATTGAATCTGGATACTTCTTGGCAAACTCTTTAACTGCCTTTGGAAGTCTTCTATCTGCGTTACCCTGCCTCAAAACAGGGTTAACGGCACTTCCCAAAACCTTTGCATACCTGTCATGAATTTCTTTTTCTTTTTCATTTTTTGGCTCTTCTGGATAATCCGGAACGTTGTAGCCCTTTTCCTGAAGCTCTTTAATCGCAGCTTTCAGCTGAACAACGGAAGCAGAAATATTAGGTAATTTGATAACATTCGCTTCGGGTTTGTTCACGAGCTCGCCTAAATATGCAAGGTCGTCGTTAACCTTTTGGTCCTCTTTCAAATACTCTGGAAACGTTGCAAGTATCCTGCTTGCTAAAGAAATATCCCTAACCTCAACATCAACATCAGCATGCTTCAAAAACGCCTTAACGATGGGCAACAACGAAAACGTGGCAAGATACGGGGCCTCATCCGTTTTCGTCCATACAATTTTTGCCTTCTCTGCCATCGCCCTTCTCCTTTCTCAACATTTTATTTTTAACTTTTATTAAGTTTTCCTTAACCCAACAAGCATTTCCAACTTTCCGCTTTTGGTATACACCAATCGTGAACAACTGTCAAGCATATTACTTCTTAAAACTTGACTTTTTAAGCCTTATAATGCATTCTTTTTAGGGGTATATAGGAGGTGGTTTTTGATTAGTCCAAATATTTTTTTGATGGTTGTGCCATTTTTAGTTGCTGTTGTTTTCCATGAATTGGCGCACGGATATGCAGCATATAAATTAGGTGATCACACGGCCAAAGTGGCTGGCAGATTAACACTTAATCCAATCGCCCACATAGACCCCATAGGCACGGTAATTTTACCCGCTATATTGATCATCTTCCACTCACCTGTACTCTTTGGCTGGGCAAAACCCGTACCAGTGAATTTCTTTAATCTAAAAAACCCAAAAAGGGACTCTGCGATCGTTGCCGCCGCAGGTCCTTTAACCAACATTATTTTTGCGGCACTTTTTGGTCTAACCTACAAACTATTTACAATTTTACCATTACCCGTTTCAATACTTAAACCCATGCTAATCACCTGCATTTACGGCGTTCAGTTGAACCTAATATTTGCATTCTTTAATCTCATACCCATTTTGCCTTTGGACGGTGGAAGGATTTTGGCAGCGTTTTTACCGCCACGCTGGGCGTATAGTTTCTCTAAAATTGAACCATACGGCATATGGATAGTGATGGGGCTTTTATTTATCGGAGCATTTAATTTCATTTACTATGTATTTGTTTTACCTTTAACAAATCTGTTTTTATAGGGGTACGTGCAATGAAAGAGGCTTATCTATACGAAAAATTGGATAATAATCGCGTCCAATGTAACCTATGTGCCTTTAGATGCAAGCTATCAGACGGCTACAAGGGTATATGTGAAGTGAGGGAAAACAAAGGTGGAACCCTATACACGCTCGTTTATCCAAAAACCGTTGCCAAAGCCGTTGACCCAATAGAGAAAAAGCCGTTGTTTCATTTCTTACCTGGAACAAAGTCATTTAGCATAGCAACGGTAGGTTGTAACTTTAACTGTCTCTATTGCCAAAATTATGAGATAAGTCAATATCCAAGGGAATACGGTAAGGTAGTTGGAGAGTATTATCCGCCAGAAAAGGTCGTTGAGGACGCCATAGCAACGGGTTGCAAAAGCATTGCATACACCTACACGGAACCAACAATATTCTTTGAATATGCAATAGACACGGCAAGAATAGCCAAAGAAAAGGGTCTAAAAAACATATTTGTAACGAACGGCTATATGACAAAGGAAGCAATAGACATGATGTCAGGCTTAATAGATGCGGCAAACGTGGACCTAAAATCCTTTTCCGATGCATACTACTTGCAGATATGCGGCAGGGCGAGGCTTAAACCCGTTTTGGAAGCTATTGAGTACATGAAAGAAAAGGGCATTTGGGTCGAACTCACAACACTTATAATACCAGAGGTAAACGACGACCCTGCAGAAATCATGCAGATTGCTGAGTTTATATACCACTTAGACCCAGCAATTCCATGGCACATAAGCAGGTTCCATCCTGCATACAAATTCGACAACGTTCCACCAACACCTATACAGGTGATAAAGAACTTTAGGCAAATAGGTCTTTCAATGGGCTTGAAATACGTTTACACAGGCAACATCCCAGGAGATGATGGAGAACACACATATTGTCCAAAATGCGGAGAACTGTTGATTGCGCGTTACGGGTTTGAGATTATGGCAAACACTATTAAAGACGGAAAATGTCCAAAATGCGGAGAAAAAATAGATATTGTATGGAGCTAAAAAGTGAGGCTTTTGTTTGAACAGGAAGAGATTGAGAAAAGAACTAAAGAACTTGCCCAATTACTTGATAACATCATAAAGGGCAAGGAAAACGAAACTGTCATACTGTATATCGAAAAGGGCGGAAAGCCGTTCTTTGAAAAACTTTTATCCTCAATGAAAACAAAGCCTATAACAGACGCAATCAGGGTAAAAAGCTATGTGGGTGATAAAAGTTCAGGTGATATTCAGTGGCTTAAGAAACCATCGGTAGACCTAAACGGCAAAACGTGCATAATTGTCGATGATATTTTAGATACGGGAAAAACCATTAAAAAGGTAAAAGAGTATATTTTAAAACAAGGTGCAAAAGACTGTAAAATCTGTGTCGCTGTAAACAAACATGAAAGAAGGGAAGAGGATATAGAGCCAGATTACTACCTCTTTGACTTGGACAAGGGCTTCATCGTCGGCTTCGGCATGGATTACAACGAGCAATACAGGGAGCTTCCTTCGATCTACATCATGGGTGAACAGTAGCCCTTTTAAAAAATATGAAAAAATTCAACAAAAGATGCGTTCTTTTATATTCGGGTGGCTTGGATAGTATGCTCTCTTTGGTGATTATGAAAAACTTGGGTTTCGAAGTGCTACCACTGTTTGTAAAAACACCATTTTACACAAAAAACGAGGTGGTTCTAAAAAAACAATTGGAACCCTACGGTGTGACGCTCCATATAAAAGAAGACTTTGAGGAATACATGAGACTATTGGAAAACCCGAGATTTGGCTATGGAAAAAACCTAAACCCCTGCATAGACTGTAAGATTTTCTTCTACAAAAAAGCAAAGGAGTTAATGGAAGAGGTAGGGGCAAGTTTTGTTGTAACGGGAGAGGTTTTGGGTCAAAGACCCATGAGCCAACGCTCATACACAGTCTTGAGAACTATTGAAAAACACGCAGAGCTAACGGATCTTGTCTTAAGACCCCTATCAGCCCAATGCCTGCCTGAAACACAAATGGAAAGAGAAGGATTAATCGATAGAGAAAGGCTTTACTGCATACAGGGAAGGACAAGGAAAAAGCAGCTTGAATTGGCTCAAAGCTTCGGAATAGAGAACTTTGAAAGTCCTGCAGGGGGATGTTTGCTAACGGATCCACAGTTTAGCCAAAGACTAAAGGAAATGCTGAACAGAAAAGACGAATTAAACAATCCAAAAGCCATTGAACTGCTAAAAATCGGCAGGCATTTTAGAATTGATGGATACAAGTTAGTTGTTTCAAGAAATGAAGCAGAAACAAGGGAGATACTTGAAAATTTTGGTGATCTACCCCTAATCAGGTGTTTGGACAGTCCTTGTGCCGTGGGTGTGTTTTTGAAAGAACCACACATGGATACAATCCTAAAGGCAGCAGCAATCGTTAAGCGTTACTCAAAAAAGGCACAAAACCTCTTATTTAAAGGCTCGAGGGAGTTTATAATAGACACAAAACCGATAAAAGACGAAGAGATAGAAAATTACAGAATCGGAGGAACGAATGCTTAAGGAAAAGCTAAAGGAAATCGAGGAAAGGTACAACGACATAGAAAAACAGTTATCCGATCCAAATGTTGTCAACGACTTGGAAAAATACAAGGAGCTAAGCTCAGAACTAAAGCGTTTGACGCCTATTGTAGAAAAGGCAAAAGAATATGAAAATGTCTTAAAGCAAATAGAAGAAAACGAAGAGTTATTGGACGACGATGAACTAAAGGATTTGGCAAAGGAAGAGCTAAAGGAACTAAAAGAAAAACTACCCCAATTGGAAAAGGAGATAAAGATACTTCTATTGCCCAAAGACGAAGCGGATGACAATAACGTGATTTTAGAGATCAGAGCCGGAACGGGCGGTGAAGAGGCGGCGCTGTTCGCTGCTGATCTTTTCAGAATGTACTCACGTTTCGCCGAAAGGAAGGGCTTTAAGGTTGAGGTTTTAAGCAAGAGTTTATCAGACACGGGCGGATTTAAAGAGGTCATTGCAGAGATAAAGGGCAAAGGTGCATATTCGCTGTTTAAATACGAAAGCGGCACACACAGGGTCCAGAGGATACCTGTAACCGAATCTCAAGGTAGAATTCACACATCTGCCGCAACTGTGGCTGTATTGCCAGAGGCAGAGGACATCGATGTTGAGATCAACCCCGATGACTTGAGAATAGATGTATTCAGGGCAAGCGGACACGGTGGTCAGCACGTAAATACAACAGATTCTGCCGTTAGAATCACGCATTTACCCACAGGGATTGTCGTGAGTTGTCAAGATGAGAAATCCCAGTACAAAAACAAAGAAAAGGCTATGAAGATCTTAAAATCGAGACTTTACGACTTCTATAGAAAACAAAAGGAACAGGAAAGGGCACAGCAGAGGAGATCACAGATCGGATCAGGGGATAGATCTGAGCGCATTAGAACATACAACTTCCCTCAAGGCAGGGTTACAGATCACAGAATAAACTTGACATTGTACAAGCTTGACAGCATTATGGAAGGCGAGTTGGATGAGCTAATAGAGGCTTTGATTGTCGATGATCAGGCAAGAAAACTAAAGGAAAGTGGGCTTTAATAAAATGGGGTTTAAATGTGGTATTGTTGGTCTTCCAAATGTGGGAAAATCCACAACCTTTAATGCATTGAGCAATGCAAATGCAGAAAGCTCCAATTTCCCCTTTTGCACCATAGACCCAAATGTGGGTATAGCAACGGTTAAAGACGAAAGGCTTTACAAGTTGGCAGAATTGGTTAAACCCAAGAAGGTTACACCGCCAACGGTGGAGTTTGTGGACATTGCTGGTCTTGTTAAGGGTGCAAGTAAGGGTGCAGGTTTGGGAAACAAGTTCTTATCACATATCAGGGATGTTCAAGTCATAGTGCATGTCGTTCGGTGCTTTGAGGATGAAGACATAGTCCATACGATGGGCAGCGTTGACCCAAAAAGGGACATAGAGGTTATAGATCTGGAATTGATGCTTGCCGATCTTCAAACAATAGAGAACAGGACGAACAAGCTCATAAAACAGGCGAAAACGGGGGATAAAAAGGCCAAAGAGGAACTTGAAATATTGGAGAGGTTTAAAAAGTTTTTGGAAGAGGGAAAACCACTGAGGCAACAAATGTTAGATGAAAGGGAAAAAGATGTGATTAAAGAACTCAGACTGCTCAGCGCGAAGCCTGTAATTTATGTGGCAAATGTGTCCGAAGATGATATATCGGGAAACGAATACTCTAAAATAGTTGAGGAAATAGCAAAGAAAGAAAATGCACCGGTCATCGTTTTATCAAGCAAAGTAGAGGAGCAGATCAGCAAATTGGACGATGAGGAAAAACAAGAGTTCATGGAGATGCTGGGTATAAAAGAGTCGGGTCTCGATAGGTTAGCGAAGATTGGATACAAGATGCTTGGGCTTATAACGTTCTTCACGGCAGGTCCTAAGGAAGTTAGGGGATGGACCATAAAACAGGGCACAACAGCAAAGGAAGCAGCTGGCGTCATACACAGCGATATCGAAAGGGGTTTCATACGGGCAGAGATCATAAAGTATGAGGACTACATAGCCTGCGGTGGTGAAAAAGAGGCAAAAGAAAAGGGCTTGATGCACTTGGAAGGCAAAGACTACATAATGCAAGATGGCGATGTAGTGTACTTCAGGTTCAACGTATGAGGATAATAAGGGACGTATACAATCCGTGCGATATAAAAGACCCTGTTGTTGCTTTGGGAAACTTTGACGGTATTCACTTAGGACATCAAGCGCTAATTAAAGAAACCGTGAGACGTGCCAATGAGATAAATGGGACACCCGTGCTTTTTACTTTCTACCCTCACCCAATTAAAGTTATAAAGAATTTCAACGAGCCATTTTTAATACAAACGTTTAAGGAAAAAGCCAAAATAGTCGAAAGCTTGGGTATAGAAACAATAATCTGCGCTCGATTTACAAAGGAATTTGCAAGTTTGGAACCCGAATACTTCATAAAGCACATACTCGTGGATAACCTGAATGTAAAGGTGGTCTGTGTAGGCCATGACTACACATTCGGCAAAATGGGTGCAGGAACGACAAAAACGCTTAAGGAATTTTCCATAAAGTACGACTTCGATGTGGTCGTTATACCGCCCGTTAAAATCGAAGGTGTTATAGTCAGCTCAACAAAGATCCGAGAGTTTTTAAAAAACGGTATTATTTCAAAGGCAAACGAGTTTTTGGGCAGAAGATACACAATCTCTGGAATTGTTAAAGAGGGAGACAGGCGCGGTGCATCACTGGGCTTTCCAACGGCAAACATATATCCAAAGAACGACATAATCCTTTTGAATGGCGTTTATGCCGCTTATGCATATGTGGATTCAAAAAAGTACAAAGCCGCCGTGAATGTGGGAACAAACCCAACATTTAAAGGAACAGTCAAGCATATAGAAGCCCATCTTTTGGGATTTGCAGGCGATATCTACGGAAAAAAGATAACAATTGAGTTTGTGGACTTCATAAGGGAAGAAAGGGCTTTTAAAAGGATTGATGATCTAATTAAACAAATAAAATCTGATATAAGAAAAATAGACAAGATGTTGTAGGTGACTGTATGGTTTTTGAAAACTTGCACGAGTACTTGGATGCGCTAAAAAAGAGAAGCGAACTCATCGTAATAAAAGACGAAGTAGACCCCGTATACGAAATGGGGCACATCGCAGACAGGCTTATTAAGGGCAAAGGTCCCGCAGTTTTGTTTAAAAACCCAAAGGGTAGCAACATACCCGTCGCAATGAATTTATTTGGAACTAAAGAGCGCACAGAATTCGCACTAAACGTTGAAAGCTTGGATGACCTCGGTAAACGTGTGGAAGAGTTGGTCAACGCCGAAGTTCCATATAACTTTTGGGATAAGTTGAGAAACATAGTTAAACTCAAAGAGTTCGGCAAGTTTATACCGAAAATCGTAAAGGAAGCACCGTGTCAAGAGGTAATAATTGACGACGTTGACCTGTTCAAACTTCCCATTTTGAAGACATGGCCAAAGGACGGTGGTAGATTTATAACACTACCCCTTGTGTTTACAAAAAACCCTTTAACGGGCAAACAAAACTGCGGCATGTACAGAATGCAGGTCTTTGACAAAAACACAACGGGTATGCATTGGCACATACACAAAGATGGAGCACACCACTTCAGGTGGTACAATGAAAGGAACGAAATAATGCCCGTATGCGTGGCAATAGGCGCAGACCCCACCACGATATACACTGCCACAGCACCGCTTCCTGAAGACATTGACGAGATGCTCTTTGCATCGTTTTTGAGAAGGAAACCGGTAAAGCTTGTTAAAGCAACACTTTCAGATATATTAATTCCCGCTGAAGCGGAGATCGTCTTAGAGGGCTATGTAGATCCAAAGGAACCGTTGCACTTAGAAGGCCCCTTCGGGGATCACACGGGCTACTATTCACTTGAAGACTACTACCCTGTATTCCACGTAAAGCGTATAACAATGAGAAAAGACGCCATATATCCGGCAACGATCGTCGGAAAACCACCGATGGAAGACTGCTTTTTGGGCAAAGCCACAGAGAGGTTATTTCTTCCGATCATAAAAAAGATACTGCCAGAGATTGTCGACATAAATCTGCCCATAGAGGGCATCTTCCACAACTTTGCCTTCGTCTCCATTGACAAGCAGTATCCGGGTCATGCTTTTAAGGTCATAAACGCCCTGTGGGGATTGGGTATGATGAGTTTAACAAAAATCATAGTCGTGCTTGATAAAAACGTAAACGTGCAGGATATAAGCGAGGTGATCTGGCGGTTAGGTAATAACATCGATCCCCAGAGGGACATAATATTTACAAAAGGCCCTTTGGACGTTTTGGAGCATGCATCCGATCTGCCATTCTTTGGCTCAAAAATGGGTATTGATGCAACAAAGAAGTGGAAAAGCGAAGGGTTCAAAAGGGAGTGGCCCGATGATATCGAGATGAACGAAGATGTTAAGCTAAAAATGGACAAATTACTTAAAAAATACTGGAAGGGGGAGTCAAAATGAACGTAATTGATGCCGTAAAAACGAGATTTTCAGTGAGAAAATTCTTGGACAAACCTGTAGATAAAGAATTGGTTTACAAAATTCTTGATATTGCAAGGTGGTCACCGTCGGGTCACAACATGCAACCATGGGAAGTAGCCGTAGTAATGGGGAAAAAGAAGGATGAACTATCGGCAAAACTTGTTGAGGCAGTAAAAAACAGGGCTGAAAGAAAATACGACTACTACTATGGACCAAAGGAGTTGCCCGAACATATAAAGGCAAGAAGGAATCAGTGCAACGCACTTGTCTTTGAACACAAGGGCATTGATCCAAAAAAGGACAGGGATAAGCTCATGGATCACATACTCGAAAACTTCAGGTTCTTTGGGGCTCCCGTTGTTTTGATAATCATGAGAGAAAAGGAATTAGGGGAGCCATCCTTTGTTGATTTGGGTTTATTTGGACAAACAATTATGCTCACCGCATTAGAATTTGGCCTTGCAACATGCCCACAGACATCCGTTGCAGCATATCCATATATAATCAGAGAAGTGCTGGGAATCCCAGAAAACAAGATGATTGTTTATACAATTGTTCTTGGCTATCCAGATATGGATGCCCACATCAACAAACTGAGAATGCCGAGGGACGAGGTAGAAAAATTCGCAACATTCTACGAATAAATGAATACAGATGTAGCCCGAAAAACACTAAACAAATTGGAAAGCTCCCTATTTAGGGAGCTTTTTTTAAAGAATTACGACAAAGCTCGAAAAACCGTAAGAAAACAGGAATCTATCCTAAAATTTAACCGTGTCGCCGACTGGCTTCTCAAAGACATTGACGCATTGGACATTTCAAAAAACATAAAGGAAAAGCTAAAAGCAAAGAACATCACAAAATTTATTGATCTTGTTTACACGTTACCCCTGAGAATCGAAGATTACACGTTCAAAAATCCCAAAAACCTAAAAGACGGTGAATACACAGCCATAAAAGGAACGGTTCTGTCTAAAAATAAGGGAAATAGGATTTTGAGTCTTATTATTGATGCCCAAGGAACGCATATAAGGTGCAACTGGTTCAACATCACGCCTTACATAAAGAAATTATTGGATTCCATAAAATTAGGTGATGAACTTGTGTTCTTAGGGAAAATCAGTGTTGATGGATTTATAAAGCAAATCAACCATCCAAAGATAGAAAGGGTAGATAGTTTTAAAGAACACAAGAAAATCGTATACCCTTCCATTGGTAGCTTGCGCAATGCAACGGTGCAAAAATCGATAGAAAAGTGTTTTGAAGTGGCACCAAAAGAGCCCTACGAATGGTTACCGTACTCTTCAATTGTAAGAAACAAACTTGATTTCTTCAGTGACTTCTTAAAAAAGATACACGTATTGGGGGAAACAAAGGGTATCGATAAAAGACTAAAATACGAAGAACTATTCATGCTGATTCTTGCGTTGAAACTTCAAGAAAAGAACTTAAAGAGCCAAAATGCACCCACAATAAGCATTAATGATAGTTTATTAGAAGACGTCAAAAGTGTGCTGCCCTTTGAACTAACTACAGATCAGAAAAAGGCGCTAAAAGAGATACTGAGCGATCTAAAAAAGGACAGGCCCATGTTGAGATTATTGCAAGGTGATGTGGGATGCGGAAAAACGATCGTTAGCCTAATAGCTGCCCTGTTCGTTGTAAGAGATGGATATCAAGTGGCAATAATGACACCTACTCAACCACTTGCCGTACAATTCTTCGGTCAGGCAAGGTTGTTACTTGAAAAATTTGGCTATGCCGTTGAACTCCTTATCAGCTCAACCAAAGACAAGGAAAGAATATACGACCAGCTAAAAAATGGGAAAATAGACTGTGTGGTTGGTACGCATGCACTTTTGCAGGAAAACGTCGAATTTAAAAATTTGGGCTTTATTGTCATAGATGAGCAACACAGATTCGGCGTTGAACAGAGAAAAACACTATCGAAAAAGGGAAAATTTCCACATGTTTTGATTATGAGTGCAACACCCATACCAAGAAGTTTATCAATGGTTTTATACTCAAAAACATCATTGAGCACCATAAAAGAAAAACCCAAAAACAGAGGCAAGATTACGACACTGCACTTCTATAAAAAGGATTCTGATAAAGCATACAAAATAGCGATTGAAGAGATAAAAAAGAACCATCAGGTATACGTAATTGCACCTCTAATTGAGGAATCAGATCATTTTGAGGATGTAAAAGCGGCAAAGGAATTGTTTGATTTCTTAAAAAAATCGTATTTTAAGAATTACAAAATAGAACTCATGCATGGAAAGCTAAAAAGTGAGGAAAAGGAAAGGATCATCAGCGAATTCCGTGAAGGCAAAATAGACTGTCTTGTAAGTACAACTGTGATAGAAGTAGGCATAGATTCACCTAACGCAACGGTTATCATTGTAGAAAACGCGGAAAGATTTGGACTATCCCAGCTACATCAATTGCGGGGCCGCGTGGGAAGGGGAAATTTGGATAGCTTCGCAATCCTCATAACTGGCAACGAACTAACAGAAAACGCACAAAAGAGGATAGAAGCCTTATTAAAAACAAATGACGGATTTGAGATTGCTGAGATGGACTTTAAACTCAGGGGATCAGGCGAGATATTGGGAACCAGACAGCACGGCAAAGACCTCGTTTACACAGATCTCATAAGCGACAAGGAATTGATAAAGAGCGTTAAAAACGATGTTGAAATGCTAATAGAAAAGGGCTATCCTTTTAATGAGGGATTGTTAAGGATTATGCAGTACAAATGGGAAAAGAGGCTAAGTTACATAAATGTGGGGTGAGCTATGAAGGTTGCAGTTGGACAGTTTCAAATAGTACCCGGCGACGTTGAGAAAAACTTTAAAAAAGGAACAGAGTTGATAAAGGAAGCAATAGATGAAGACTGCGATTTGGTACTCTTACCCGAAGTGTGGACTACAGGTTTTCTATTCAAAAAACTGAAAGATCTATCAAAAACAACACCGCCTATCTTAGATGAGATTAAAAAGCTATCCAAAGACATTATGATTTGTGGAACGTATGTTGTGGACAACCCTACATCCGATAAGGTCTTCAATATATTTTACACAATATTAGATGGGAAAATCGTGTTTTCCTATAAAAAAACAATGCTTTTCGGCTTGACGGGAGAAGATAAATACTTTGAAAGAGGAGATTTAGATCAAAATTACACCTTCAATGCACTCGGTACAACATTTGGAGTTAGCGTATGCTATGAATTGAGGTTCCCTGAGTTCTTCAGAAGAGCAAGCTTTAAGGGAGCTTTAATACATCTACATCCAGCAATATGGCCAGAAAATAGGCTTGACCACTGGCTGACACTGACGAGGGCAAGAGCCATAGAAAACCAGTTCTTCCTGTTAACGTCAAATGGGGTGAGATTAAGTGGTAAGTGGGAACTCTGCGGACACTCTACCATTTATGACCCTTGGGGTGAAGTAGAAAATCGAATAGAAACCAACGAAGGATTGGCAATTAAAAAAATAAACTTAGAAAAAACAAACGAGGTCAGAAAAAAACTTACTTCTCTAAAAGATTCTGTAGAATTTCTGGGAGACCTTTATATTAGGTAAACACCTTCAAAGGAGCATCCGGTTTCTTCTTTATCTTGCCTTCCCTAATCTCCTCCTCAAAAGCCTTCATCCTCTTTTCAACCATCTCTTTCAGGTGTGCCTTTATATCGCTAATCCTGCCCCTCTCTTTTGCAACTTCTAATAACCTCTCGCCTGTTTTCCTGCCTATAAACTTCGCCGTCTCATGTGGTATCAATAGTGCTCCACATGACGGACAAAAATACACCTCAATATCCTTTATCTCCAGCATCTCACCCTTAACGGGCCTCTTAAAAGGCATAACAATCCTTTTCATCTGCCTTCCACAATACTTGCAAACCATTACCCTTCGCACCTCCTTTTACAAAATAAAAACGAGGGGCTAAATGCCCCCCTGAAATTTTAGCCTTTAACCTTAACCCTCCAAGGCTTGCCCGTCTCTTTCTCGTACTCAATCTCCCTCAATGTCTTCCTACTCAAGTAGATCCTCGTTGGGTCAACGATCATTCTCAATACTTTTAACTGCTCAATTGTAGGAGTTGGTGTTTCAGGAACATCGTCGGTTGGTTTCAATACCTTACCGCTTTTGTCCTTCAACTCCCAACCCACGTTCTCAATTACGTCCTTCAAGCTCACGCCTGGGTGGACACTTCTCAACCTCATGTCATAGATACCGTCATTAGGATAACTCTCCATGACGCATATATCTGAGGTCATAACGCCTTTTCCGCCTCTCGGCACACCGTAATCCCACCTTGTCTCGCCTTCTGGACCCCTTGATCCTGCAATCGTTGTCAAATAGCATACATGCGGTGGGAATCTCCTCTTTTCCTGAACCATGATAGCGAGCGTGAAGTCAGACTGCTGACCTATTGGGTTAGAACCACCTGATCCTGTAAACCTTACCGCTGGGCCCAATTTATGATCGTCCATTCTCTCATCCTGGCTTCTTTCGCCTTTCTTTATAATGGATGGGAAGTATCCCATTCTCCCTTCTTTTTCTTTATCCCATATTGCCGTAGCGTTGATGTTTCCATACTGATCATACTCAGCACCGCCTAAAACACCGCCTGTGACGTAACCCCTCTGCTCATAAGTTCCAAATGCGTCGATCATGGATAGAGCTGTTGATGCCATGTATGCACCGCGGATGTCCGCAACGGAGATTGGAATGTGCTCGAACTTTGGATCGAGCATTCCAGCTTCCATAACAATTGTTGCACCTGGGTTGATCGTATGCTGGGCTTCAGCCATTGTCAAAACGGGCAATCCCGTTCCTACGAACATGGAAGCGCCGTTTGGAATCATAGTGGAACCAGCGATAGCAAGGAGCTCAATCGTTGTAAACTCATCCGGTGGAAGATCGTACTCCTTGCAGTATGCTTCATACTCAGCATCACTGATACCAGATTTAAAATCTTTAACTAACTCAATAATTTCATCAACAGTCGATATCTCTACCGGTACATATACACCCATTTTTACCTCCTTACTTACCAATAGGTCTGTAGAGATCTGGTTTATATCCGTATTTTGCATCAGCCCTTAATTCAAAGAGCCTTGCAAAACCGGTCTTTCCATTCGGAGACTCATATTTTGCTTCAATGTTTCCAAACTTGAAGTAGTCTGTTCCAACCTTGTTCTCCAAGTAATCCCACTCGTCTTTGCCAACTATATTATGCCAGTAATCGGCTAATGCTTTCTTTCCGTCATTTGTTGCTGCAGCCCTGTTAGCCTTGATGTAGAACATCCACCACATCCAGTCGTAGTCATAGTAATATGTAGAACCTGTTGGATAGCATCCAAATGGTGTTTCAACAATGGCATCCACATGTGTATATGGAATCTGATTCTCAGAAGCCCTGAGCCTCAACTCCTCTTCAGGAACAATCTTCTCAGCAGAAATTACAAGGTACTTTGCAGAAATGGACTGCTCAACATCTGGAACAAGCAATCCTTCAATCCTTGCCGTTCCCATCTCACCAACTCTCTGAACATGCGTTGTTGTTACATAAGGAATGTCAGGTGGGAACAGAATTGCAATTATACCCTTCTCACCTGTATACTTGTTTGTTCTTCTCCTTAAAGCCTCATAGAAAATACCATCTTCAATAGCTGCCGTCTTGTTCATCGTTGTATCAGGCTCATCGCCTTTGGAGTACTTGTTATTCGGATCATATTGGTGAGGTCTCAAGCCCCAACCATCGAATGGATCCTTAATGATTGCATGTCTCTTTGGAGGAATATCTGGATGGATCCAATAACCATTCTCATCCTTACCTCTCAAACCAGCCTCGCCAAACGTATCGTACTCTATTAAATCTGCACCTAAATCTGACATACCAGAAGCAAACTGCATTCCGAACCTACCGGCAATAGTTCTCAAAGCCCAGGAATAGTTCGTGTAATCCATAACAGCTTCAATCTGACCATCCTCAAGACCTTTCCTAACCTCGTAGGAAACAGGCTGGATTGTCTCAAGACCCAAGTAGGTCATCTCAACCCATGCAAGCTGCAATGCACCACCCATCATCATGATAGGTGTAGCACCAGCGTTCGTCTGAACGTACAAATCTTTAATGTTCTGCCTAATAACCTCTCTTGGGATAGCAACATTTGTCCTTGTATAACCGAAACCACCTACGCACCAAGCTCTCTTCGGTTTGATGAACTTTTTAACGACTTCTTGTACTGACATTATCTTGTTCTCGCCTTTTGGCACTGCCATACCTACCTCCAAACTCCTCTAAAAATTTTTCTAATTGTTTTAGTTCTTCCTCCGGATCCGGTGCCTCATTACCAATCTCCGCATATTCAATGGGCACGCCCAAAACATCCGAGAGTTTTTCGATAAATTCCACAACCCTTTCATATTTCAGACCCGTGATGTAAAAGTCCACAGAGTAATCTGTGTTAAAGTAAACCGTCGGATACATATCATCGAAATCCAGAATATCCTCGCCACTTATGTTGTAAGGAATAAGCCTAAAACTTGAACCACCAGTTTTAACGATTTTACCGAGACTTTTGACTTTTTCTAAAATCTCCTCAAATGTTATAAGCTCACCGCCACCTATAATCTTACCCGGTAAAACCGTGAAATCTCCAGACATTTACTCTAACTCCCTCTTCTTCGCCCAGAGTGTCCTCAAAACGTCCTCAATCTTACCCTCTGTGTACTCAAGCATCTCTTTTGCGTTCTTGATGTAGTCAAGTTTGAGCCTCAACTCATTCTCCATAATCTCTGCAGTCTCTTTTTGCTTTAGCTCATCTACCAACTTGCCTAATCTTGTAATGGCTGCAGGAACCTTCTTGAACTGCCACATCCACGTTTCAAAGTAATAATTGGACATGGCGAGTTCCCATACCTGCGCTGTCAAAGATTTCCACGTCTCTAACTTCTCTTTAGACTCTTTCTGAGGCTGTTCTTGAACCTCTACCTTAGGTGCAGTTCGCCTCATCTTTTCTCGAAAGGCTTTTGGATAAGCTATCACTCTTCTCACCTCCTTCTACTATGATATTTTTAATTGTCAATTGAATTCTAATATAAGAGACATTAATTGTCAAGATTTTTTTAATTTATTAAATAACTTAAACGGAAATAAACAGATAGAAAAACTTTATTTAAAGCTGCTTTTTGCCCTATTATGGAATTATTTAATTAACTTAATGATTTAAAAATAAAACAAAAAATGCCTTGTTGGATAACTTTAAAAAATGAAATAAATTTAAATTAATTTTAAAATACAACACAGAGCGATATATACTTACCTATTCAACCTTACTACACGTTTTTTCTTCAAATTAAGTATTTATTACTCTATTTTAAAGATGTATACTGTGTATAACCTAAACGTTAGATAAATATTAAATTGACATTTCAATAAAATTTTTTTATATTATCGTCGTTAGCTAAATTTTTAAAGATCTATAGGAGGTACTTTATGGTACAAAACAAAATTGTTGGTGTAAGGGATGCGTTAAGTATCATTAAAGATGGGGATGTAGTGGCAATTTCAGGTTTTAACCTTTCCACATCCCCAGAGTACCTAATCTTAGAACTTTTCAAGATGTACAAAGAAACGGGACATCCAAACAACCTGTTCATCATCTCCGACACATTACCTGCAGTGCCAGATAGGGGTCTTGATAAGGTATTCTCAGAGCTTTATGAAATGAAAGATCAAAACTTCATAAGGGGCGTTCTAATGCCGTTTATAGGATGGTCGCCAGCCCTTATGAAAATGACCTTAGAAAATAGGATAGAAGTTTACTCCTATGCTATAGGCACAACATCTTATTGGTTTAGGGAAGTGGCAAGCGGAAGGCCAGGTTTGATCACAAAGGTTGGAATTGGAACGTTCTTAGACCCAAGAATAGACGGCGGAGCATCCAACGAACTGGCTAAAGAGAGAAAAACGTGCAAGGTCTCAACTATAGAAATTGATGGCGAAGAATGGTTGTTGTATCAAGCTCCAACACCAGATGTAGCCCTCGTTAGAGGAACAACAGCAGACGAAGATGGAAACATTTCTATGGAAGAAGAAGGCATATATGGAACGGTATTAAACATTTGTCAAGCTGCTAAAGCCTTGCCAAACCCAGGAAAAACAATAGTTCAGGTAAAATACGTTGCAAGGAAGGACACCATACCGACAAGGGACGTTGTAGTTCCAGCTCCTCTTGTAGATTACGTCGTTGTCGCTCCGGATGCTGAGAAATACCACAAAATATCTGGCAGTTACGTATATGACCCAAGACTCGCTGGACATGTAAAAGCTAAGAAGACAAAGGAAATGGAAGATCTTCTGCCAACACCAAGCAAAATCAGGGATCGAATTGTTGCAGGAAGGGTTCTAATTGAGGCAATGCGACTCGCTGCCAAGCTGAAGAAACCTCTTTTTGGAAACTTAGGTATAGGAATACCCGTTTATGTTTCTTGGCTTGCAGGAGAATTTGGATACAGCGACCTGTTAGCATTAACAGTGGAACCAGGTCCTGTCGGTGGCATAGCCTTAGTTGGTGCAGATTTTGGAGTAGCAATATCACCACAGGCTTTAATACCTATGCCAGATATGTTCACAAACTACGAGGGTGGAATAATAGACTTTGCTTCGTTGGGCTTTATGGAGATAGATCCAAAGGGTAATGTTAACCCATCTTACAGCTCTGTCAGGGTTTCTGGACCGGGTGGTTTCCCTGTAATCAGCGCAGGATCCCCAAGAACGTTCTTTGCCGGTGGATTCACAGCTGGAAAATTCGACATAGACGCCGATAATGGAAAATTAATAATCAAATCAGACGGCAATATCTTGAAATTCAATGAACAAATTGTAAAGATCGTTTTCAGTGGTCCACAGGCAGTTAAAAGCGGAAAAGAAATACTTTATGTAACCGAAAGGGCAGTATTTGGATTGAACGAGAATGGATTAGTTCTAAAAGAGGTTGCACCCGGCGTAGACATAGAAAAGGACATCTTGGCAAAGATGAACTTCAAACCACAAATACCAGACAAGGTGGAAACAATGCCAGAATGCCTGTTCTACAAAGAATTAGACCCGCTTAAGGAATTTATCGATTCTATATTAAACGAGGCGGGACTGCTTTAAAAGATACGGGGGTTAACCCCCCCTTTTTTTTTAAATCAATACCCAGAGATCTTTGTGTTCAACCTTGCCTCGTAAACCTCTGCACCTTTGTCTGTTGCGTACATCAAAAACACATCAACCTCTGGCGAAGAGCTACCAAGTCTTTTTGATTCAGAGACCACCAAGACATCGCCTTCCTTTAATTTTGGCAAGATTTCTTTACCTAACCTCCTGTTTTTCCAACTTATGTACGGCTTAACATTCTCTATTAAATACTCAACATCTTCTGATTTGAGACCAAACTTATCCTTGACAAATTTATCGATCGCTGCCTTTTGTAAAATCTTTTCAGCCTCATTGTCATACTGGATATAGCCATAAACCTTCATTTCCTACCTCCGTTAAACTAACTGTACTATATCTACTTCTTCGTTTATTATAACCTCACATGCGTTCGGCAATCTTAAATACCTTTTTTCTATCTTCTTCTTTGCCTCTTCCTTATTCTTTGCCCTTACTATATTCGTAGTTACAAGCTTTCTCTCGTCTCTGTATATAACCAAAGCCAAAACCTTATATGTGTGCATACCCTCCATCCCTTCTCACCTCGATTGTTAATCTAAGGCTTAAAATATATATAAAAAAAACTAACCTCTTTCAACAAAAACATGTTTTACCCTTGATTTTAAAAATCTCGTGTAATATCCTTTGCAAGTAATTTTTGGAGGTTCTTATGACTAACGAAGAGTTAAAAAAGGAAATCTTGAAGCTAAAAAAAGAAAAAAACGCGGTAATACTTGCGCATTACTATCAGATCGATGATATACAGGAAATAGCTGATGTAAGGGGTGATTCATTGGCTTTGGCAATTGAAGCAACAAAGCTTAACTCAGATATAATCGTGTTTTGCGGTGTTAGGTTTATGGCTGAAACGGCAAAGGTGCTGTGTCCTGATAGGAAGGTTTTAATTCCGGAGATTAATTCCGTTTGTCCACTTGCCGATATGGCAACAAAAGAGGAAGTTCTAAAGAAAAAGGAGGAACTGGGCAACCCTACCGTTGTATCCTACGTAAACACCAATGTAGACGTCAAAACCGTGTCTGATATATGTTGTACGTCTGCAAACGCTGTAAACGTTGTGAAGAGTTTAGACGAAAATCGCGTGTTGTTTGTTCCTGACAGAAATTTGGGAAGTTACGTTAAGGAACAGGTTCAAGAGAAAGAGGTTATACTGTGGGATGGCTACTGTCCTGTTCATGAAGAGTACTCAACTAAAGATTTAAAAAAGCTAAAAGAAGAGCACCCCGATGCAAAAGTGGCTGTTCATCCAGAATCTCCTAAGGCAATACGTGATATGGCCGATTTTATAGGCTCAACAAGTGGAATTATAAACTACGTGAGCAAGACAGATGCAAATGAGTTTATTATTGGAACAGAGGAAGGCATCCTTTATGAACTCAAATTAAATAACCCGGGCAAGGAGTTTTACATAATAGGTAGTAAATCGGTTTGCACGAACATGAAAAAGATAACACTCGAATCGCTGTACAGGGCATTGAAGGACGAAATCTACGAAATAGAGCTTGATGAAGAGACTATAGAGCTTGCAAAGAAACCCATCGAGAGGATGATTTCAATAAAGAGAACGTGATGAACCCGATATTCTTGAAAAAGGTCTTAGAACTATACATTTTAGAGGATTCTTACTTTTCCGATATAACAACAGAAGCCATAGGAAGCAACAGAAAGGTAACAGGTACAATTAGGGCCAAGGAAGACTTTATGCTCGCAGGTTCTATCTTCATTGAGCCCCTGTTTCAAATCTTTGGCAGGCCATACTCTGTAGAAATCTTCAAAAACGAAGGCGAATGGATAAAAAAGGGTGAGACAATAGCTAAAATCGAAGCGGAAGATAGGGTGGTCTTGACGGCTGAGAGGATCTGTCTAAACATACTCCAAAGGCTCAGCGGCATTGCAACAAAAACAAGGAATTTGTCAAATCTGATAAAGGACTACAAAGCAGAAATCGTTGACACAAGAAAGACAACGCCGGGGTTTAGGTTCTTTGAAAAATACGCCGTTAAAGTGGGCGGTGGAGTAAATCACAGAATTGGTCTATTCGACGCTGCATTAATAAAGGACAACCACATAAAGGCCGCAGGTTCGATAAAAAGGGCAATAGAAATGGTCAAAAGGAACTGCTCCTTCACAACAAAGATAGAGGTTGAATGTGAGAATGAAGAGATGGTGGCTGAAGCAATAGAAAACGGCGCAGATATTGTAATGTTGGACAATATGTCGGTTGAAGATATGAGCAAAGTGATCAAGAAATTCGAAGGAAAGGTGATTTTTGAGGCAAGTGGAAATATAGATGAAAACAACATAGTAGATGTGGCGAAAACAGGCGTTGATTTTATTTCACTGGGAAGCTTAACCCACCATGCGTGTTGGGTGGACATAAACATGAAATTGGAGTGAGATATGAAGATTGCGATCGGACAAATTGACACGGTGTTAGGTGATGTAGAGAAAAACGTAAAAAAGCTTGAGCATTATACGGATAAGGCAATAGAGGAAAAGTGTGACCTAATTGTGTTTCCAGAGCTTGCTGCCTGCGGTTATAGTTTAAGAGACCTTGTATACACATCATCAAAAGCACCGGACGATCCCGCGTTTTTAAGTTTAAAAGAAAAGAGCAACTATATTGATATAGTGTTTGGTTTTGCTCAGAAAGAAAGCGGCTATTTTTTCAACAGTTCAATGTATCTGTCAAACGGAGAGATTTTGAACATTCACAAAAAGAAGTTTTTACCTGATTACGGAATGTTTGAGGAGCAAAGGTACTTTTCACCAGGTCAAACGATAGATACCTTTAAAACAAAGTTCGGCAAAGTGACAACACTCATCTGCGAAGATGCATTCCACATTTCTTCGCATTACGCAGCCTTCAAAAATGAAACGGAAATCTTGATTATACTTTCGGCAAGTCCTTTCTGGTCTGATCATAATAGTATGAAGTGGGAGTTATGGGAAAACGTATGTAAAACTTCTGCGCAATTGAACGGTTACTTCGTTATTTTCTCAAACAGGGTGGGATTTGAAGATGGCGTGGGTTTTTTTGGCAAGTCATTCATTGTTAGCCCAAAGGGACATATAATAAAGGAAGCCTCTTTTTTGAAAGAGGAGCTGTTTACAGCAGAGATCGATTTGAGGGATATAGAACGTGCACGGCTATTTATGCCAATAAGAAAGAACGAGGTTTGCAATGAATCTGTTGGATAAATTAAAGATCGACTGTGAATTTGTATCGTCGTATTTAATAGAGTTTGTACGTCAAGAAATAACAAAAACAGGGCTTACTAAAGCAGTTATAGGTCTATCAGGTGGCATTGACTCAAGCGTTGTGGCCTACATTGCTAAAGAAGCTTTAGGTAAAGAGAATGTCTACGGCATACTGATGCCTTACAAATTATCGAGCAAAGAAAGTGTAGAAGATGCACTAAAGGTTGTTAAAGATACAGGTATAAACTATAAGATATTCGAAATAACTGACCCAGCGGATGCCTACATAAACAAATTCGACGAAATGGACAAGGTCAGAAAGGGAAACATCTTTGCAAGACTGAGAATGATAACGCTGTTTGACCATTCCCAACTGTACAAAGCTCTGGTGGTTGGTACAAGCAACAAAACAGAACTGCTTTTGGGATACGGAACGTGGTATGGCGACATGGCTTCATGTCTAAACCCCATAGGAGACCTCTACAAAAACCAGATATACCAGTTAGCACGGTACCTTAGGGTGCCTGAAAGTATCATAAAAAAGAAACCATCGGCAGACCTTTGGGTTGGGCAATCCGATGAAGAAGAGCTGGGCTTTAGCTATGATGAAGCGGATGTTATTCTCTATCACCTGTATGATCTGCATTACACCATTGAAGAAGTTGTAAATCTCGGGTTTAAAAGAGAGCTTGTTAGGGGAATAGCGGATAGGGTTAAGAGAAACCAGTTCAAGAGACTCCCGCCTATAATAGCCAAAATCAGCAAAAGAACAATCAATATAGACTTCAGATACTTAAGAGATTGGGGCTTGTAACCCAGATTAAAGGAAAATTTTTGTTGTTAGAAAATTAATAACTTTTCCTTGACAATATCATCTTTTAGCACTAATATTATTTTTAAAGATTATTTCTTGAGAGAGGAGGAGATCTATGGATACCGTACTACTCGCCCGTTGGCAATTCGCTTTAACAGCCCTATTTCACTTCATCTTTGTGCCCTTAACCTTGGGCTTATCGTTCCTTGTTGCAATCATGGAAACGGCCTACGTTAGGACAGGCAACGAAACCTACCTGCGGATGACCAAGTTCTTTGGAAAACTTTTTCTAATCAACTTTGCCCTTGGATTGGTCACTGGAATTACGCTTGAATTTGAATTTGGTATGAACTGGGCAAGGTATTCAAAGTTCGTTGGAGACATCTTTGGATCCCCACTTGCCATTGAAGCCACTATGGCTTTCTTCTTGGAATCCACATTTTTGGGTGTTTGGATATTTGGTTGGAAAAAGGTATCAAAAACCGTTCACGCCTTGAGTGCATGGCTTGTGGCATTCGGTACTAACATCTCTGCGTTATGGATACTTATAGCCAATGCCTGGATGCAGCATCCCGTTGGTTATGTCATTAGAAACGGCAGAGCAGAGTTTGTCAACTTCTGGGCGGCGGTTCTTCAACCATACGCAATATTGAAGTTTCTGCACACAGTTAGTGCAGGTTATGTTGTTGGTTCGTTCTTTGTAATGGGAATTTCAGCCTACCACTTATTGAAAAACCACGAAGTTGATCTATTCAAAAAGGCATTCAAGATCGGTGCATACTTTGGGTTATTCGCATCCCTTGTAGTGTTCATAGTTGGCGATATGCATGCTGGTGAAGTCGCAAAAACACAACCGACAAAATTAGCAGCAATGGAGTCTTTGTGGAACACACAGAAAGGTGCGCCCATGTACCTATTCTTAATACCCGACGAAAAGCATGAGAAAAATGCAGTTGAACTATTTGGTGTCCCAAAGATGCTCAGCATCCTTGCATATCACGACCCAAATGCAACTGTTAGGGGTTTAAAATCGTTCCCCAAAAACGACAGGCCACCTGTAACGATTACATTCGTATCCTTTAGAACAATGGTAGCCTTAGGCACGTTATTTGTTCTTTTGACGCTCTTTGCATTTTATTTGATCAAACGGGATAAGCTACTTGACAATAAATGGTTCTTAAAACTCATGGTGTTAGCCATTCCGCTTCCCTACCTCGCCTGCGAGCTTGGTTGGATAGTTGCGGAGGTAGGCAGGCAGCCGTGGATTGTATATGGACTCTTAAGAACATCGCAAGCAACCTCAACAGCCGTAACTCCTGCTCAAATTATCATGACTATAGTGGGATTTGTATTTCTATACAGTGTTCTCGGTTTTATAGACATATACCTGTTAATAAAATATGCAAGAAAAGTTCCTGAACCAGCAACAAAGGAAGGAGGTTACTAAGATGTTGAATGTAATATGGTTTGCCCTTTGGGGTCTATTATGGGCCGTATATTTTATGCTCGACGGATTTGATTTTGGTGTGGGAATACTGCATCCGTTTATTGCAAAAGACGACATAGAAAGAAGGATGGTAATAAATACGATAGGTCCAGTTTGGGATGGCAATGAAGTCTGGCTCATTACAGCGGGCGGTGCAACATTTGCCGCATTTCCTACAACTTATGCCTACATGTTTAGTTATCTCTATACACCATTGTTTCTGATATTGGCATCCCTAATCTTGAGGGGTGTTTCCTTTGAGTTTAGGGGAAAAATCGAATCTGAGGGATGGAAAAAATTCTGGGATTTTATAATTTTCCTATTCTCGCTAATACCGGCAATCCTCTTCGGAGTGGCTTTTGGCAACATCTTCGAAGGATTACCATTTGATGCAAACGGTTATCACGGCACACTATTTACACTTCTCAACCCATACGGCTTATTAACGGGCGTTTTCTTTATGTTACTATTCTTGGAACACGGAGCCCTCTGGCTATCCTTCAAAGCCTCGAACAGTGTGACAGAAAGGGCTCAATCAACGGCTCAGAAAACCTGGCCCTTACTCTTAATCGTTGCCGTTCTGTTCCTCATCTACACGAAATTTGCAACAAAGCTTTACGACAATTACATAAACCATCCTTTATGGTTCATAGTACCAGCCATAGCCGTAATAAGCTTACTCTTGATCAAAGCATTTATGAAAACGTCCTACGCAAAGGCATTCATAGCGTCATGTGTAACAATTGTAACCACAGTTTTTACCGGTATAATAGGCCTATATCCAAACCTAATCCCGTCAAACATAAACCCAGCATATAATTTAACAATATTCAACTCATCTTCCAGCCAATACACACTGAAAGTCATGCTCATAGTTGCTGTGATTTTTGTGCCCATTGTTATAGCGTACCAATTCTGGGCTCACATGCTCTTTAAAGAAGCAATCAAAAAGGAAGATCTGGAAGATAAAGAAGTCGAAACGTATTAGCCATGTTGCCCCTTTAGAGGGGCTTCCCTCTTTACTAAAACCCAAATCATTGATATAAAATCAAAAATGCGCCTGTAGCTTAATTGGATAGAGCAGCAGACTTCGGATCTGCCGGTTGGGGGTTCGAGTCCCTCCAGGCGCGCCATGTTTACTGAAAACAACCACACGATAATTCTTGACTTTTAACAGTTAAAATATAAAATCGAAATGCGTGCTGGGATGTCGTCTAACGGTAGGACAGCGGACTCTGGATCCGCGAGTCGGGGTTCGAATCCCTGCATCCCAGCCATTTTTATTTTACCCAATTTTCAACAATCTTAAAAAACAATCAGCTATAACCAGAAGTAGAAAGGAAACAATTGATATATAATTTTCTCATGTTTTTAAACCTTTACGTAAATGTCATTTTTCATAAATTATTGATCCATTTCTTGAAAACCTAAATAAAGCAGAAATACTCACCGCTAAATTTCAATCTATTAACCTTTACGTTATATAAGAAAGTTTGATTCATTAAACAGATGCCTTTCTTCTCTATTGAACCAATTAAGTTGTTAAAAAATTCTACAGAGAATTAATTTTTAATTTGACTTATAGATCAAAATAGTTTTAAAATTAAAGAAATTAATTTGGGGAGGTTGCTTATGGGTAGGTTTAAAGTTTGGTTCTTAGCGTTCTTCATCTTCATGTGTTTCCCACTGTTAACGTTTGCTGGAAACGTTGACACCTTCGGAATAGGTTCAAAAGCAACAGCACTTGGTGGGGCCTACGCTGCCTATGCCGACGGGCCATTCGCAGTTTACTATAACCCTGCAGGACTTGTTCAAATAAAAAGGCCAATGGTAAGCGTGGGTTCTGAGTTCATGGATCCAACATTAAAAATCTACGACTACAAAGCCAATGACTATCAAGGAAGACCCGTTCAGCCTTATGGAAAAACACTAACTGACACATCACCAACCCTTTGGATACCGTTTGCCGGTTTTGTAA
>WFQR01000027.1 GCA_015486955.1 Hippea sp.
ACGCCGTTAAAGTTAATCCAAACCATAAGGCCAGATGTGTTGATTAAGGGGGCAGATTGGAAGGATAAGGGTGTTGTTGGTGGCGATTTTGTAAAGAGCTATGGTGGCAGGGTTGAGTTTATAGACTTTTTGGAAGGAAGGTCCACGACGGGTGTCATTGAAAGGGTAGTAGATGCCTACTGCAGATGACCTGCTTGTTGGTTTTGAGCAGTACATAGACGCAAGGTACAGCTCTCAAAATACGAAAAGGGCCTATTTGAGGGATGCCAAAGATTACTTGGATGTTTCCAATAGCAGCTTTGATCTAAATGGCGTAGAGAAGTATCTGCACGCCCTTTTTGACAGGGGGCTAAAACCTTCGTCAGTTGTTAGAAAGTTTGCCTCTTTGAGCGTGTTCTTTGAGTATTTGAAAGAGAGGGGTTTGGTGGATAAAAACTATGCAAAGTTGGTGGATAAACCCAAAGCGAAAAGGGAATTACCCAAATTTTTGGACGTAGATGAAACAATAGCTTTACTGGAATCTGTTAAAAACAAAAGGGATAGGGCGATTTTGGAGCTATTGTATTCAAGCTCATTGAGGGCAAATGAGCTTTTGGGATTGAACATTGAGGATGTTGATTTCGATAATCTGAGAGTTAGGGTAAAAAGGAAGGGTGGCAGTGTTGTCTATGTGCCATTTTCAGAGAGGGCAAAGAGATTTTTGGTCGAGTATGTTGGATCAAGAAACAGTGGGCCACTCTTTTTAAACAAATACGGCAGAAGGTTGTCTGACAGGTACTTGAGGAAACTTGTTAAAAGGTATGCTTTGGGTAGCATTTTTAAGGACATATCACCCCACACATTGCGCCATACAAAGGCTACGCATCTTTTGAATAGCGGCATGGACATTAGACTTTTGCAGAAGTTTTTGGGTCATTCGTCAATTAAAGCTACGCAAATCTATACACATGTGAACTTGAAGCAACTCGCTGAAACGTACGATAACACCCACCCGCTTGCGAAAGATGAATAGACAAAAGAAAAATTACCTGCTTGGTGTTGCGCACGGCGTATTCTACTTCATGTCAAATGGTTTTGCAGACTACACCACCGTATTGCCGACCTTTTTAAAATACCTAATCAGCAGTGATTCTATAATTGGCCTTGTTGCGGCGATTTCCCGCGGCGGTTCGGTGTTTTTTCAGTTATTTTCCGCTTTTTATCTTCAAGGTAAAAGAAAGAAGCCGTACCTTGTCTTTGCCCTCTGGGTGAGGTTTTTAAGCTGGTTTATGATAGCCTTAACGTCCTTTTTATTTTTACCCAAACATCCATTACTTGAACTTGCAAGCTTTATCCTTTTTATAAGTCTTTTTTCCTTTGCCGGTGGCATAGCTGCAATTCCGTTTTACGATATTATCTCATACAACATACCATCCAACCTTTTGGGTCGATTTTGGGCTACGCGTCAGTTTTTGGGTGGAGTTATGGCTGTGGGTAGTGGCTATGTGGTGAAAATAGTGCTTTCAAACTATTCCTATCCCTTAGGTTATTCTATCCTGTTTGTATTTACCACCATTGGTTTCGGTTTGACTTCTTTGAGCTTGGGTCTTATGGATGAAGGTTTTGAAAAGCAGAAGAGGAATAGGAATTTTGGAGAGTTCTTAAATAAGGCGCTCAACCTATTGAAGACGGATGGACGTTTAAAACGACTTGTGGTATCCGAATTTTTAAGCCACTCTGTTTTTATGTGTTTGCCGTTTTTTTCGATCTATGCAACGCGTGTTCTGGGTTTGCCCACATCAAGAATTGGTTTTTTTATATCTGCTCAGATGGTAGGTAGCATCGTGTCAAACCTATTTTGGGGTTATTTTGCCGATAAGAAGGGTGCTAAGTTTATCATAGTAACAACCAACACACTATCCTTTCTTGTACCGTTTGCGGCTTTGTTCATTAAACAACCGATGCTCTTCGTGGCCGTGTTCTTTCTTATGGGTGCCTATCTGCACGGCACATTCATAGGATATACGAATTACCTTTTAAAGATTGCGCCAGAGAATTTGAGACCCACCTACGTCAGCATTAGGGGAACGTTCAACGCTTTATCCTACTTTTTGCCAACACTTGGGGGATTTTTGGCAGACTATTTTTCTTTTGTTACCCTGTTTGCCCTTGGAAGTTTTTTGTCCTTTCTTGCTTTGATTAACTCTTTATCTTTGAAGGCTTAAAAGAACTTTACACCGATTTCTGCCAAAATTATCGAGAGAACCATTGCAAATGGATAAACTGTAGCATAGCCGATAGATGGATAGTCAGACTTTGTAGCTTCATTGATTGCCGTAAGTGTGGGTGTTGAGGTCATGGCACCAGATAGGAAGCCCATTATGTCAATCATGTTCATCTTCATAAGCCTTCTTGCAATTATCGATGTGATGTAAAGCGGTATTATAATTGATACTATCGCTATTATTATCGATATCCAACCGTGATTCTTTATGGCTTCGAATAGGTATTTGCCTGCATTTGTGCCTATTGTCGCCATGAATATGAGCTGTCCCATAACTTTCATCAATGTGTTTGAGTGTGGAGAAAGTTGCCAGACAATAGGCCCTGTCCTTCCCAGTCTTCCAAGTATCAGTGCTGTGATGAGTATACCACCGACAAAGCTAAATCTAACTGTTCCGACATAAGGCACACTAAAAGGTATGTTACCTACAAAAATACCGATAACGATCCCCAATGCAATGGGCAAAAAATCCGCAGCAGGGTATTTCAAAAGGTCGTTTCCTATGAGTTTTACTAATTTCTTTTCGTATTTTTCTGGCGCAACGACGTATAGTTTGTCTCCGAGCAACAATGTCAGGGATTCATACGGCGGTATGTCAATACCAGAACGCCTTACCTTTGTTATGATTGCGTGCAAAGATTTGAGTTCCTTTATCTCACCGATTTTTTTACCAACGATGTTTTTTGATGTAACGAGTAAGCGATAAGATTTCATATCGTCATGGAATGTGTAGGAATCGGGTAGCTCTTCCCCCAAGATAATTTTTAGATTCTCAAGCTGTTGGGCTGTACCCGAAACCCTAACAATGTCACCGTAGTGCAGAATAGCGTCATCTTGCGATGCATCGATGGGGTAGTTTGACTCAACCCGCTCTATGACGGTGGCTGTCATCTTCTCCACTTGGGACTTGTAAATGGTCTGGTTTTTAAAGTTCTCGTTTGTGATTTTGAAGTTTTTTGTGATTATATCGGGATGGAGTGCCTTCTGTTTCTCTTCATAATCCTTTATCTCTTTGTCCAGGTCGGTTTTAAACAGATACGGCAAATACCTAATGAAGTATATCGTTGTTATTGTGGCAAATGGATAGACAACGCCGAAAGCAATGGATATTTCAGGGGAGTTCTTTAGCTCCAATGCTGCAGCAAGGGCTGGTGCCGATGATATGGCTCCAGTGAACGTTCCTTCTATGATACCCTTTGGTAATGAGAGGTAAGTGCAAACACCAAAGACTGTTATAAAAATGAATACCAAGAGAAAAAGTGTCAGCAGGTTTAACTTTATTCCCTTTTCTTTTACGGATTCAAAAAATCCTGGTCCTGACTGCAAACCTACAGCGTAAATAAAGATAGCAAGGCCAAAGAACTTGAAAGTGGATGGTATGGTTATGCCGAAATGTCCAGCTATTAATGCTACAATTAAAATTGCGGATACATCTAAAGAAAAGCCTTTAACCTTTATATTGCCGACTATGTAACCTAAGGCAACAATTAGGAATAGGTAAAAGATATCAGAGTGGAGCATAGGTTATTATTCTGTTCCTTCCCGTTCTCTTTGCCGTGTATAGTGCTTCGTCTGCTTCCCTTATTAACTCTTCTGGAGTTTTCTTTTCTTTCTTCATGTCTAAGATAGAAATACCACCGGAAATTGTTACGGGTATTTTATGATCTCTATAGATAAAGTCAAATTCTTCTATTTTTTTCCTAATCTCCTCCGCCCGTTTTATGGCTCCCTCAGAGTTTGAATTACATAACACGCAAAGGAACTCCTCACCTCCGTATCGCATTACTATGTCTTCTGATCTGAAACTTTCTGACAGGATCTTACCAATTGTGGACAAAACGTAATCCCCGGCTTGATGGCCGTAAGTGTCGTTTATACTCTTAAAGTGGTCTATGTCCAACATAATGAGACACATACATTTTTCTATTCTCAAGGCCCTTTTATACTCCTCATTCAGTCTTTTCATACCAAATCTGCGGTTGTAGAGACCTGTAAGCTCATCGATGGCTGCCATATCTTGCATTCTTTCGTAGATTTCTGCGCTTTCATAGGCTATTTTGTACTCGTTTAGAATTCTCAACACCAAATTCTTTCTTTCTTTTGTAATATAGTAGTTTGAGTATGTGACGAATATCCATTCCTTATTGAAATGTTTGAGCGGAAATAAACATATAAATTGTGGTTTTACCTTTGCTGTTCCGTATTCTACGATCTGCTCGCCTTTAATTTCCCTAATTTTATTTTCATCCAAGATATCCAAAAGGGATTTTTCCATGTCATTTGTTAGATCTGTGTGGATGCCCTTCGCTTTAGACAATGCTATTTTACCGTTTGCAGTTGTTTTGTATATTTGTATTCCAAGTAGATCCAGGTTTCTGCACAAAAAATCGGTTGTATTTTTGTTTAGTTCCTCTATGCTTAAAGTTTTACTGATTATCTTTGAGTACTCTTTAATTATCTCATGTTGATAGAACTCGGATCTTATGACCCTAATGAGTGCGTTGTACTTTATGGCTAATGCACCAATTATATCGTTTGAGTTTATCTTTACGTAACAATTTTTACATTCTTGGATAGAAGATATTTGACCCATTTGGTAGTCAAGGATGTTTCTGCTTATGGACTCTATGTTTTCGGAAAAGTCCTTTAATCGTGCAAGAATAGTGATTTTTAGTATGAAGTAGGATATGCCTCCAACGAATAAACCAGAAATTATGGTAATGGCGAAGAAATCTACTGTATAGACCTTTTCTACAGGCAGTCCAAGGAATTTCTGTGACAAGGGAACAAATGCAATGCCTATTGTTAAACCCATCAACAGCATGTATATGAGGCTTTGCTTGACTGCGCTGCCAAACAAAAAACGTTTGTTCATCTGTGCTCCGCTAACTAAGTAACAAGCTTATTGTAGAGAATACAAAAGTTTTTTTTGGACGTCAAATCTATTTTTGATTTTTAACACCCAATTTGTTAAACTTACCTGACAAGAGGTGGATGGATATGTTTGATAAGGGTGATTGTCTTGTTGAAGTTTTGCCTTATATAAAGAAATTTTACTCAAAGATTATGGTTATAAAGTATGGCGGCAGCGCCATGCTTGATGCGGAGCTTAGGGAAAGCTTTTCTAAAGACGTTTCCTTGCTTAAATATGTTGGTATTAATCCAATAGTTGTTCACGGTGGTGGTCCCGAGATTGGTGAAGCACTAAAGAAGTTGGGTATAGAAAGCAAATTCTATCAGGGCTTGAGGATTACAGACGAAGACACAATGGAAGTTGTTGTTATGGTTCTGGCTGGAAAGGTGAACAAAGAGATTGTTTTGCAGATAAACAAAAGTGGTGGTAAGGCTGTTGGTATAAGTGGCGTGGATGCACACATTATAAAGGCTAAAAAGAAGTTAATGAAAGACGTAGATCTTGGTCTTGTTGGCGATGTGGATGAGGTTAATCCGGAGATACTGCTTCACCTTTCTGAAGATGGTTACATACCCGTTGTTGCTCCCATCGGGGTTGATGAGGACGGTAGAAGATACAACATAAATGCCGATAGCGTGGCTTCAGCAATTGCAATAAGTTTAAAGGCTGAAAAGTTGATTTTTCTCACTGATACTGATGGTGTGAAGGACAAACAAGGTGATCTCATTTCGTCGATCAAGGTTAGTGAGATTAGCAGCCTTATCAATAACGGCACCATTACCGGCGGTATGATACCCAAGGTTTTGTCGTCTAAGGATGCCGTTGAGAGAGGAGTAAAAAAGGTTCACATAATCAATGGTACAAAGAAACATTCGTTATTAGAGGAGATATTTACGCAAAGCGGAGTGGGAACGCAGATATATGAAGAAGAGTGATTTAAGTCTTGACAGGTTTTTAGGTATCGTTAACAGACAGGACAGCTTGTTGAGTCTCTATCTAAGGGGTTTGCCATTCTTCCTTTATAAATGCGATATTGAAAAGCTTGTTTTTTTCAAATACAGTAGAAGAAAGAAGTGCTATGATATAAAGATAGGCTTGAGAAAAGAAGACGTTGAAATTTTTGTCAATGGAGATTTTGAATTTTATAATGCCGATTTACTCTTTTCTACAGAGTTTAATAAGACCGTTAGATCCTTTGGTTCATCGTGTAATGACATCATAAGATCCTTTGTAAGACTGTTTATAGACGGCTCGGTAAAAGAGGTTAAAAGAGAGGATTTGCCCTTTTACAAGTTGAAGGCTATGTTTGATAGTTTTGGTTTCAAACAGTCTGCCCTTCTTGTTCCTTTTAAATCAAGGAACGAGGTTGTAGGGTTTATGCTGGTTTATCCTGTATGTGAGATTAGTGATGTTATGCCTTTTGTTGATGCGTTTGGTTGTGCTTTGGATAAGTTGTTGTACAAGAAGTACTCTGAAAATTTAGAGCAAGTGTTGAATTCTCATGAGGATAGGAGAGTAGAAAAAGAAGATAGGGTTTATAACTTGGGTAAAACGGCGATGGTTATAGCGCATGAGATGAAAAATGCCTTGGTGGGTATACTGGGTTTGTTTGATAAACTTGGACGCTACCTTGAGAGTGATGAGAAGTCAGAGAGGTATTACAGGCTCATAAAATCACAGCTTGAGAGGTTGTACAACCTTGTTATGGATATAAACAAATACTCGAAATTTAGGGATGTTGTGAACTTGACAAGGGTAGATATTTCAGATATCATCGACGACTCCATAGAAATGGTTTCGGCATTCGCAAAGAATGTTAAGTTTTCTGTGTCAATAGATAAAGGTGAATACGTATTGTTTGCCGATAAAGAGCAATTGCAACAGGTTTTTCTAAATTTGTTTAAAAATTCTGTCGAGGCCAATACAGGTAGCGAGGTAAAAATAGATGTTTCAGTAAAAAAGGACGATAATTTCGTAATTGTGAGGATAAGGGATAATTCTGGTGGCATTGATGATGATAAGCTAAAGAAAATAACCGAGCCGTTTTTTACAACAAAATCCTTTGGAACTGGTTTGGGGTTGTCCATTGTTAAGAGCATAATTGATAACCATAAAGGGCAGATAGTTTTCAAGAATATTCCCGGTGGTTTGGAATGTATCATAAAACTTCCTATAAATCTTGTGGAGGGAAAAAATGAGTGAGAAGAAAAAAATTATGGTTGTTGATGATGAAGAGGCTATAAGGGTTTTATATGTGGATGAGTTTGAGGACGAGGGGTACGATGTTATTGCCTGTTCTAACGGTGAAGAGGCTTTGGAGATGTTTGATAAAGAGAAACCTGACCTTGTAATTTTGGATATAGCAATGCCGGGGATGTCGGGTTTAGAGGTTTTAAGTAAGATAAAAGAAAAGTCTCCAGATACACCCGTGATAATGTCGACAGCTTATTCTCATTATAAGGATGATTTTTACACTTATGTAGCAGATGCTTATATTGTTAAATCGCCTGATTTAACAGAGTTAAAGGATAAGGTTAAGGAGCTTTTGGGTTAAATTGAAATCCCTTGACATTCAATATCAAATTTAATAGAAAAGGTGTGGCAAAATTGAAGAGAATTTTTAGGAGGTGTTCTCATGGCCAAGGTATGGGTTGATGATACTTGCATCGGTTGCGAGGCTTGTGTAGATGAGCTGCCAGAGGTTTTCCAAATGGGAGATGATGGCAAGGCTCATGTAGTTAATCCTGAGGGTGCATCTTTAGAGGAGATTAAAGAGGTTGCGGAAGCCTGCCCAACCGAGTCTATTAAAATAGAGGAGTAATAACCTGGGCGCCTTACTTTGGCGCCTTTCTTTTCTATTTCCCACCTGTAAAAATCTTTCAATTTTAAAAAATATTTTGTATAAGAGACAAGAGTTAGGGTGAGTTTTAATTTGCATTAAAAATTTTTATTGTTTATTATTTAAGGAGGGTGCCATGGGTGAAAAGGTTGAGCCTGTTGAGGTTAGATGTCCCAACTGTGGATATACTATGATTATTTATATGCCAAAAGAGGAAATTCCCAAATGCCCGAAGTGTGGTACCCAGATGGTTATAAGCGAATTGTTAGATGAAGGAAAATACTATTAGGGGAGGTTTGGTATGAGGAGGTTTTTTAAGCTTTTGGTGTTTGTTTTGGCTTTTTCTATTCTTGGGGCTTTTAGTGTAAAGGCTGCGGATATCAACCTGTGGCACCATTCAACGCTTTACAAAATCGAGAAGAGAGGTGTTCTGAGGGTTGGCTTAAATGCTGGTTACATGCCCTTTGAGATGAGGTCTAAGACGGGCAGAATTATTGGATTTGATGTTGACTTGGCAAAACTTATGGCAAAGGCTATGGGTGTTAAACTGCAAATTATCAACACGGATTGGGATGGTATCATACCGTCTCTCATTACGGGTAAGTTTGACATCATTATGAGTGGTATGACGATTACGCAAAAGAGGAACTTAAAGGTAAACTTTGCAGATCCTTACGCTGTTGTGGGACAAACAATACTTCTAAACAAGAAGTGGGCTGGCAAGGTAAAAAGCTATAAGGATCTAAACTCTCCCAAATTTACAATCACGGTTATGCTTGGAACTACAGGTGATTTTGCAGCTAAAAAGTACATGCCCAAAGCCAAGATTGAGGAGTTCCAAACAGAGGAAGAAGCAGTTATGCAGGTCATCCAGGGTAGAGCAGACGCATTTGTTTATGACAAGCCTTACAACTCCATCTTCTATGCAACAAAGGGTAAGGGTAAGCTGATTTTCCTTGATAAGCCGTTTACCTATGAGCCTCTTGGATGGGCTATAAATAAGGGCGATCCAGATTTCTTGAACTGGTTGAACAACTTCTTAAGACAGATCAAACACGACGGCACCTATGATAAGCTCTACAGGAAATGGTTTGTGGACGTAAAAGACTGGATTAACAAGGTACAGTAAAGATGAGGCGAAAGAGACACACATTACTGTGGAACTTGGCTTTTGTTCTTGTCCTTGTGGGCATAGGTTTCTTTATCTACAAATCCAGCTTAAAGATCAACTATTCGTGGAATTGGAGGGCAGTGCCCTCCTATTTGGTTTATAAAGCCCAGAAAGAGATAGATTCGCCTGTTCGTGGAACGGTTGAGAGTGTGGAGAATAACAAGGTAATCATAAAAACACTCAAGGGCAAGGTTTTAACGGTAAAGGTTGAAAATCCCACGCTAAGAAAGGGTGCCGTTGTAGATGTAGGTGATGAGATAGGCTATAACACCTCATACAAGCCCGGTCCATTACTCATGGGCCTTTATATGACGATAAAGGTCTCTGTTGTATCTATAATAATGGCCCTTGTGATTGGTTTGATAACAGGCTTGATGCGAATATCTGAAAATCCGCTGTTTAAGAATTTATCAACCGTTTACATTGAGCTCGTCAGAGGAACGCCACTTTTGGTTCAGATATTCATCGTCTACTTTTTCATTGGCACATTGTTTGGCATGACACGGTTTATTGCAGGTGCCTTTGCACTTGCCGTTTTTGAGGGTGCATACATAGCAGAGATCATCAGGGCGGGTATTCAGTCCATTCCAAGGGGTCAGACGGAGGCCTCTTTGGCTTTGGGTATGAACTACTTTCAGATCATGCGGTACATTATTATCCCTCAAGCCTTCAAAAGGGTATTACCCGCTTTGGCGGGTCAGTTCATATCGTTGATCAAGGATTCTTCCTTGCTCTCTGTCATATCATTGACGGAACTTACAAAGGCTGGTAGAGAGATAGTGTCCTCTACATTCAGTCCATTTGAGGTGTGGTTTACAGTAGCTTTGCTGTACTTTATTGTTACTTACAGTTTATCCCTACTCGATAGGTATTTAGAGAGGAGACTGGCTGGCGATGAGTGATAACGGTGATTACATAATCGTTGCGGAAAATGTGAACAAAACCTATCCCAATGGCGTAAAGGCTTTAAGGGATGTGTCATTAAAAGTCAAAAAGGGCGAGGTTGTTGTTATAATTGGGGCTTCAGGAAGTGGTAAGACAACGTTTTTGAGGACTATTAATCAGCTTGAGACAGTGGATTCAGGCAAGATAATCGTTGAAGGTGTTGATGTTACAGATCCCAAAACGAACCTTACAAAGATCAGGGCTGATATAGGAATGGTATTTCAGCACTTTAACGTTTTTCCACATCTGACAGTTTTAGAAAACGTTATGCTCGCCCAGATCTTGGTCAGAAAGAGAAAAAAAGAAGAGGCGCGCCAAATAGCCATGGAATTCTTGACAAAGGTGGGTATTGCGGATAAAAAGGATGAGTATCCAACGAACCTTTCGGGTGGTCAAAAGCAACGTGTCGCCATTGCAAGGGCTTTGGCTATGCATCCCAAGATTATGCTGTTTGACGAGGCGACAAGTGCTTTGGATCCGGAGATGGTTGGTGGTATTTTGGATATAATGAAGCAGCTTGCAAGGGAAGGCAAGACAATGGTTGTTGTTACACATGAGATGGGTTTTGCTCGTGAGGCGGCCGATAGGATCGTTTACATGGATTCGGGAAAAATCATAGAGATGGGTACGCCTGAGGAGATATTTAACAATCCGAAAACCGACAGACTTAAACAGTTCTTAAGTCAAATCCTGTGAGAAGGATAAAAATCCCTATAGAAAAAGCCATAGGAGAAAAGATACCCCATGACTTCACAAAAATATCGCCCGAAGAGGGTTTTAAGGGTGCTTTCTTTAAGCGGGGTCATGTTATAACAAAAGAAGACATCCCCCTTTTGAAGAGTATCGGCAAGAACTACATATATAAACTCGTTTTGGATAAAGATGATATACACGAAGATGAATTTGCCCTAACCATATCTCCAAAGCTCGCGGGTAAGAACGTTGAGTTTGACAGCGTGCCTTCAGAGGGCAAGATAACGTTCAAGTCGAAGATTGACGGTCTTTTTAAGTTAGACAGAAAGAGGGTCATAAAACTAAACTCCATCTCTGTTACATCGTTTCCCACCATTCACAACAACTTTCCCGTTAAAAAGGGTCAAAGGCTTGCCGCTTTTAGGATAATACCGCTTGTGACAAAAAGATCGGTTCTGGATAGAGCCCTATCCATAGCTGATAAGCCCTTGATCTGGGTTGAGGAGTACAAGATCAAAGAGGCTGCTCTGGTTATTACGGGTAGTGAGGTTTACGATGGTATTGTTGAGGATAGGTTTAGGCCGCTGATAAAGAGAAAACTCGCCCACTTTGGCGTTGAGCTTGCCGATTACACGATAGTAAGGGACGATGTAAGGGAGATAAAGAATGCTTTTTTGAAGTTTGCCAAGCATGAGTTTGTGATTGTGACGGGTGGTTCAAGTGTCGACCCCGATGATGTTACAAAAATTGCTTTGAAAAAAGCGGGTATTAGGTTTATAAGAGAGGGGAATCCCATTCAACCTGCAAACAACCTGACAATTGGTTATTTTGGCGATACAACCGTTTGTGTAGTGCCTGCTGGGGCTTTGTTTTACAAGGCCAGCGCGTTTGATATTATGTTGCCGAGGCTGTTGGCAAGGGATAGGATTACAAAAAGGGAAATAGCCGAGTATGCAATAGGTGGACTGTGCCACTTTTGTAAGGTCTGTGTGTATCCGTTTTGCTCTTTTGGTAAGGTGTGATGGTTAGAGTCAGGGATGCTTTAAGGTTGATAGAAGAGAATACAAAACCTGTGGATGGTTTTGATTTTGTATATGTGTATGATGCTTTAAACAGGGTTGCCTTTGAGGATGTAAGATCAAACATAGACATACCTACTTTTTTACGCTCGGCGATGGATGGTTATGGATTGGTTGGCGACTGTGAGGAGTACCGTATTGTTGAAGAGGAAAAGGATTTGGAGGAGTGCTCTTGCATCAGGATAAACACGGGATTTCCCATACCAGAGAAGGTTAGAGCCGTTGCTGAGGTTGAGATAGTAAAAATAGAAGATGATCGTTTGAAACTGTTAAAACGGGTGGAGGATGAAAGGAATTTTACGCACAAGGGCGTTGAGGTAAGGAAGGGTCAGGTTATTTTAAAGAAGGGTGAAAGGATAAGCGTAAGGAAGAGAGCCCTGCTTGCCTATTGCGGCGTGAGTTTGTTGAAGGTTAAGCGAAAGCCTGTGGTTGGGATTATTACAACGGGTGATGAGGTGATTTATCCTGGTGAACATGCGAAGGAACACAGTGTGTACAATGCAAACTACTTCATTTTGGATGGTCTTGTTAGAAAGTGGCTTTGTGAACCTGTATATTTCGGCCACGTGAGAGACAAACAGGATGAATTGAAAAAAACCATTTCTTATGCTTTGGGTAGATGTGATCTTCTGATTACAACAGGTGGCGTGAGTATGGGAAGCAAGGACTTTATAAAATCTATCCTGGGTGAGTTTTCTGATTCTAAGATTTTGTTTGATAGAACCACTATAAAGCCTGGTAGACCAGCCGTTTTGTCTATAGTTAAAGACAAGCTGTTTTTTGGTATGCCTGGATGGCCAAGCGCCCTGTATGCTACGGCTTATGTGTATTTAAAACCCATGTTGTATAGGCTTGCCGGTTTAGAAGAGAGGGGCTTTGATTATGTGTGTGTTTTGGCAGAGCCTATGAGATCAAAAGAAGGTAAATTTTACTTCAACCGCGTCAATGTGGAATTCAAAGATGGTATGTTTTACGCCAAATCCTCTGGTTCGCAAAAAACCGATAACTTCTACTCAACGGCTATTGCCGATGGGCTTGTGGGAATAGAGGAAGAAAAGGGCAGTGTTGGGGCTAATCAACAACTGCCACTTGTTCTGTTTGATGATTAGGATTTTCTAAATAGGCTTTCTATATCGATAACCTTTTCTTGGTTTGTGTTTTGAGAGCCTAAACCACCGTTTTCTAAATTGGCATTGGGCATAGTTGAGCTTATTCTAATATTGCTTTTTGCCTCGTAGTACTTGTTTTCAAGATCCTGTGGAACATGGCTAAACTCATAAACAACCTTGTCCATACTGATAAAGCCCGTGATCTTTTCTTCAAAGGGAAATCCATACGGTAAAATTGCTATTTGAATACCCGCTGAACCGGGTATAACCTGAATTTGTGCGACATCTTCAAGACCATTTTTCTCGGGGTTGTATGTTCCAATTACCGTTTCACCTGTTACCAACTTGACAAACTTAACGCTCATTTCACGTTTCCTCCATAAAAACATTCTCTATCCATTGAACATTCTCACCGTCAAATCCTATGACATCAAATCTCACATCCATTGAACCTAAATTTTTCTTTTGCATGTAGTATTTTGCACAATTAAGCACTCTCTTTTTCTTTGTTGAATTCACAAACTCGCTGGAATATCCGAATTCGGATGTTTTTCTTGCCTTTACTTCAACAAAAACCAATAAATCACCCTTTTTTGCAACTAAATCCAACTCACCACCCTTACATCTGAAATTCTTCTCCAGTATGGTATATCCTTTGGATTCTAAAAGGTAGGCAGCCCTTTCCTCAAACTGCCTACCTATAGCCGTTTTAGTAACCCTTTTTCCTAATTTTAGCAGCTTTTCCTCTTCTCTCTCTCAAGTAGTACAACCTTGCCCTTCTTACCCTACCGCGCTGTACGACCTCTATTTTTTCTACAGAGGGGCTATAGTACGGAAAGATCTTTTCCACGCCTATGCCATTCGATTCTTTCCTAACGGTAAATGTCCCGTCAAGACCTCTTCCGCCCCTTCTTCTGATAACTATACCTGCAAATACCTGAATCCTCTCTTTGTTACCCTCTTTAACCTTCGTATAAACCTTTACCGTGTCTCCAGGCCAGATTTCAGGTATCTCCCTGTTCAAGGATTTTACCATTTCGTCCTTAAAAGCCTTTAGCTTATCCATCTTCTTCTCCCATCCATTCTATTGTTCTCTTTTTTGCTTCTTTCTCTCGCCACTCTTTGATTTTTTTGTGATTTCCAGAAAGCAGTATTTCCGGTACTTTCATTCCCCTGTACTCACGTGGCCTTGTGTACTGGGGATACTCAATAAGACCGTTTTCGAAGCTCTCCTCCTTTAGTGACTCCTCGTTCCCCAAAACCCCAGGTATGAGTCTTACCGTTGCATCCACTATTGCCATTGCCGCTATTTCACCGCCGGACAAGACAAATTTTCCTATGGATATCTCCTCATCTGCCAGATACCTAACCCTTTCGTCAAAGCCTTCATACCTGCCGCAGATGATTGCAACCGATTCCCTTTTTGACAGTTCCTTTGCTTTTTGCTGGTTGAATATCCTACCACCGGGTGTAAGCAATACCGTGTGGACATTTGGGCTTTTTGACTTTACATAGTCCATAGCCTCGTATATAGGTTCGGGCTTCATGACCATCCCTGCACCGCCACCGTAGGGATAATCGTCCGTTGTCCTGTGCTTATCGTGTGTGAAGTCTCTGATATTAACAAGTTCAATTTTAACAAGCCCCTTTTCTTGAGCCCTCTTTATAATCGTTTCACCAAAAACACTTTCAAACATGTTTGGAAAGATGCTCAAAATGTAAAACTCCATTACTCAATAATTTCTAAAACTGCCTTTTTGCCAGATTTTTTGCTTGCGGCATTGAGGATTGTCCTAATGGCCTTGATGGTCTTCCCCTCTTTGCCGATAATTTTACCCAAGTCATTCTTGTCAACGCTCAACTCAATAACAGTAGTCTTTTCACCGCCAATCTCTTTGATCTTAACAGCATCCTGATTATCAACGAGACTCTTCACAATGCAACTAATCAACTCCTTCATGGCTCATCACCCTGCCTTTTTCACAAGGTTTTTTACAGCTTCTGAAACTTGCGCTCCCCTTTCTACCCACTTGTTGTACTTGTCTAAATCAACCTTTATAGTAGCAGGCTCGGTTTTTGGATCGTAGTAACCCAAAATCTCCAAAACTGCTCCATCCCTCTTTTTACGCGAGTCAACGGCAACGATCCTATAAAACGGTTTCTTTTTTGCGCCTCCCCTTCTCAATCTTATCGCTACCACCCTTGTCCTCCTTATCCGTTTATTCCTAATCTTTTCATCAGATTAAGTGCTTTGGACTTATTCATCCCCTTCATCAGCTTTTGCATCTCTATAAACTGCTTTATTAGCCTATTTACATCGCTAACACGTGTTCCACTACCTTTGGCAATACGCCTCTTTCTACTTGCATTTAGGATTTTGTAGTTCTGCCTTTCCTCTTTTGTCATTGAAAGGATTATTGCCTCTATATGCTTTATTTCCTTATTGAAAGCTTCTTCATCGTCAATCTTAATTTTGTTGAGACCCGGAATCATGCCTATGATTTTGGCTATTGAGCCCATTTTCTGTATTTTCTTAAGCTGATTTAAGAAATCTTCAAGTGTAAACTGCTGTTTTTTTAACTTTTTTGCAAGTTCTTTGGCTTCCTTTTCTGTCTCTGTTTCCCTTACCTTTTCAATGAGTGTGAGGACATCGCCCATTCCCAAAATTCTTGATGCGATTCTATCCGGATAGAACAGCTCAAAGTCGCTGATTTTCTCGCCGACGCCTGCAAACTTTATGGGCTTTCCTACAACCTTCATTATGGATAAGGCTGCACCACCACGAGCATCGCCGTCGAGTTTTGTAAAGATGTTACCCGTTATGCCAACCCTTTCGTTGAACACCTTTGCAACGTTTATGGCCTCTTGACCTATCATTGCATCGGCCACAAACAGTATTTCCTGAGGATTGACTTTTTCTTTTATTCTCTTTAATTCTTCCATTAATTCATCGTCTATATGTAACCTTCCAGCCGTGTCGATGATTAGAACGTCCCTGCCGTTTTCCTTTGCAAACCTTAATGCGTCATAGGCTATATCTTCAGGCTTTTTGTTATCTTCACTGAAAACCGGTATGTTTATCTGTTTGCCCAAAACCTGTAATTGTTTTATGGCTGCGGGACGATAGATATCGCAGGCTACAAGTAAGGGCTGTCTACCCTTTGATCTTAGGTATTTTGCCAACTTTGCCGCAGTTGTTGTTTTACCTGAACCCTGCAAACCCACAAGCATTATAATAAATGGCGTTTCTGTTATGGCAAATGTTGATGCCTCCCCGCCCAATATCTCTGTGAGCTTTTTATGTACTGCCTCTATTATTATTTGACCGGGTGTTAGGCTTTTTTCTAACTCTTTGCCCTTGAGCTCCTCTTTTATGTCATTTATGAAATCTTTGACAACTTTGTAATTAACGTCGGCCTCTAAAAGGGCGAACTTTACCTCTTTAAGGGCTTTATTGAGGTCATCCTCTGTTATGACACCTTTGGATCTTATCTTTTTAAAAATATCGTTGAGTTTGTCGGACAAATCCGAAAACATAAAAACACCCCCACGTAGCGCACAATCCTATTAAAAATAGGCATTGTTGTCAATATTTTTGGATTTTTACGGTATGGTTTTGTCCTTTGAATACGCCAACCCTTGCATTGAAGCCACAAGATTGCCGCTGTCATCAAACACTTCTATTTGGTAAACGGAGATTTTCTTGGTTTTTGAGATTTCTTTGGCAATAGCCCTTAAACGCCCCGTTTTTGCGGGTCTTATAAACGATATGGTCGAGCTTAAACTCAAGTTCAACACACCGTATGAATTTGATGCAGCGCCAAATGCAAGGTCGGCAAGTGTAAATATGGCTCCGCCTTGAACTACTCCCGCTGCGTTGATGTGATTTTCGTTTATCACCATTTCCGTTTCTGCGTAACCTTCCTTAACGTCAACTACCCTGATGTTGTTGTGCTTTGCGAATCTGTCGTTTTCGTTTAAGAGATCTTTTATCTTTTCATGCATCGATTAAATTTTGCCAAAATTTTTATTTGTTTTCAATGCACTATCTTTTCTTTCTTTAGTAGACATCATTATGCCTGAAAATGATATGAGTACACCACCAAAAACTTCCATGATACTGGGTCTTTGCGATAGAAAAATATACCCTAAAACTATGGCAAAAAATGGATCTAAATAGGAAAAGACAGCACTTGTGGATACTTTTATGTAATTTAGTGAATCATACCAGAGAAATAATGCAAGTGCAGTATGAACGATGCCAGTAATTATCAAGATCATTAAGATATTCACACTTATTCCAAATTTGAAGATAAAAACAAATGGTAAAGTAAAAAATAGAGAGATAAAGATTTGATAGGTTGTTATTTTTAGAGCGCTGTGATTTAATGTTGCAATTTTTGAGAAGAACCCAAGTACTCCGTATAAAATTCCAGAAAGCAGAGCTATGGTAACTCCAAACATTGATCCTTTAAACTTTAATGATGGTGTGAGGATTAACAAAGCTCCAACAAACGCTAAGATGGTAGATATAACAAGTGTTTTGTTTAATGGTTCTCCTAAAAATAAGATGGCGAGAATTATGGTAAACACAGGACCTAAATAATAAAGTACAACAGCTGTTGCTATATCTGTTAACTGGATTGCCCAAAAAAAGAATATCCAATTTAAGGAGAGAGCTATTCCTGAAAGCAATAGGGGAAGTAGTGGTTTTATCCTTAAGATTTCTTTAAATCCCAACTTTTTTACAGAGTAGAAAAGTATAAATGGGAATGCAAACAGAACTCTAAAGAAAACAAAAACTGGAGATGGTAGGTTGCACCATATTGAAAATATTGGTATTGAACCCCATATGAGTGTTGCCAAGAACATTTCTATTAGACCTTTGTTGATTGATAAGTGGCTATTTGATTTAAAATTGTACTTACTTTGAGAAATAAATTTCTTTGTTTTAAGATTATTACCCATAAAATAATTATCATTATAAACAAGAAAAATTCAAGTTAAATCTCGGCACATTTGCAATTTTTCAAAATCAAAAATTGCGAGAAATTTAACGATTATCATAAAAATTTTGACGAATATTTCTACTTAAGGAATATTTATGTTTTAAAATATAATATGTTGAACTTAAAAAATTGTTACTGACAATGTTAAAGTCTGTGATTATAATTATTAAAAACTGTTAGATTGGGAATGGTCCTATTTAAAAAATGGAAGACAAAGAATTTGGATTGGTTATCTGGCCTTAACAATTAAATAAAAATTTGGAAATCAAAGATGAATATAACATAGGCATCGTAAACGGTGTTTCCAGTGCTTCAGAAAGGATTTCAAGCGAGAAATCTACTATACATCTACTATAGTGATTTTCCAGATGTTATAGAGATTGGAAATAAGGTGGCTCTTATTGGCGATGATGATCTCTTTAATCAGTTTAAGAATCCAAATATCAATCGAAAACTTGACATAGTCTTAGAGGCAAAAGCTGATTAAGTCGATAAAATAGAGGGAAGCATAGGAAATATATGTGTAACTTTGAAAGATAGTGACATTTTGAAGTGGATCAGGTTCTCTTTTGCAATAGGCCAGATGAGTTTGAATGGGTGGTGCTTGGAAGGTAACGCGAGAAAACATAAAAGAAGTTGTTCAAAAAACTTTGGATAACATTGAACACGGTTATAAGTACATGAAGATATTAAAATACGATTTAGATATTTGTCAATACAATGAAAGAAAGGTAGATGTTTGTGGTTTTTGCGCAGATATATGCCTGTTGGAGCAATAATAGAAATTTAATTGTACCAAATATTGTTGTGTCAAAAGATAAATCATTTTTAAAACCTCTGAGTAAAAGAAAAAGCAAATCTTAATGTAATATTTAATATTTAAATTTTTCTAAAGTTTTTTATTTTCCGCTGCTATGTGAATTTAGTTTAGCATTTCCAACCGGAATGTGTTTAGAATATAACTTTAACCTGCAAAAGTTGGGCTGCTACTACAACAAAGGATGAGCCGGTGACAACTCCGCTGCAATTGCCCCTCAAGCCTATTCCTATAAAGTTTCCTCCCTTTTTTGCATTGATATAAAATGTATAAACGTATTTTTTTGCCTTCCTGACATTGTATAGGTCTTTCATCTCTTTCAGTAGTGTCATTGCATCCTTTATCGTGCTTATGAGTTCCAACGCCTCTTTAACGTCTTTTACATGAGTTACGGATGGCACTGCAAATAGTGCCACGTCTATTATCTTTTGGACGGCTATGTCGTAGTTTAATCCTGCTTCTATGTCTTTTCTGTAAAACTTGTTGTTGTAATAGTGGATTGCTTGAAAGCCGGCAAATGCTGCAATGCCTGTGGTTTTTGCTCCGCCAGTGTAGTAGAACGTTGCCTTGATTTTCACTCTTTGATTTTTAGGGCTGTTAAAGAACACATACATCAGGGCATATGAGGCAGCTCCACCTGTCCATGCGGAATCAAAGATGCCAATGTAGCCTGTGTTTGGGTTGCAGTAATACCTTGTTTGGGCCACACCCGGTGAGGTTTTCCATCCCGAGCATGTGTTAAACGGAGGTTTGAGTACCACTCTTTTTTGGTTATTCGAACCATTTGAACCGCTGTGAGATCCTCCTGTGGCTTTTAGCTTTATTTTACCCCATTCATAAGGTCCAAAACCTGTGTGTAACAAATAAAAGCCTGGCCAAAATGTCCAAGAGCCGCTTTTGTCTATCTTTATCTTTCCCCTTACGTGTATTTGCTTGTGGCTGTTTAGTTTGTAGTATTTGTACTGGTGGGCGAAATCCCTGTTTTTGTTATTTGGATCGCGGCAGGCAACAAATGCACCGTATTTGCCGAACTTTATCGGTTTGGATAATGTATTCTTAAGGTCATACTCTACAGTCACATAGGAGCCAACGGTAAATTTTTCACCCTCAACTTTAAAGTTTTTTACATCCAAGCCGTTAAAGTTGCCCACGTAGGATACGGACTTAAAGACTTTGGCATTTGCTACATTTAAGAGAAGAAAAACTCCTAAAACCATTATCAATACGGAGAAAAACCTTTTCATCTCGCTCACCTCTTTTATAAATTTACTAACTCTTAAAATGATAAACCATAACTGCAATAAAGTCAATATAGCTTAATTAATGATTCTAAAATATCTGACTAAACTTCTATGCATAAAATTGGCGATGTGGTAAACTGATGTAAAAATGTGTGTTGGGGGTTAGGATGGACATTCTTATTACCGGTGGTGCGGGATATATTGGTAGTCATGTGGCTAAACTCTTGCTTGAGGAGACAGACTACAATTTAACCATTATCGACAACTTATCCACAGGTTTTATGGAAACCATTGATACGCTAAAAACCATCAGGGATTTTAACTTTATCAAGGCGGATTTGAGCAACTGGAGCGAAATTGAAGGTGTGTTTAAAGCATTGAATTTCGATGTTATAATACACTTTGCCGCAAGCTTGATTGTGCCTGAGAGTGTTGAAAAGCCCACAAAGTACTATTTGAATAATACTGCCAATGGAACTAATTTGATTGACTTATGTCTTAAGTATGGTGTCAAAAGGTTTATCTTTTCGTCTACGGCTGCTGTTTATGGTGAACCCGATCCTAAAGAGGCAGAGAAGGGAATAAAAGAGGATTTTCCTACAAACCCCATAAATCCATATGGAAAGAGCAAGCTATTTGTGGAGCATGTGCTTAAAGATACGGCCTTTGCAAACCCGGATTTTAAATACGTAATCCTGAGATACTTTAACGTTGCCGGTGCATCAGAGGATTTAAAAATTGGACAGAGAACCAAGAATGCTACCCATCTCATTAAGGTGGCAGCTCAAACGGCTGTGGGCAAGAGGGATAAGATGTTTATCTTTGGCGATGATTACCCTACGAGGGATGGCACGTGCATCAGGGATTATATCCACGTTGTAGACCTCGCAAGGGCCCATATAGATGCCATTGATTACTTAAATGGAAATGACAGTGGTGTGTTCAATGTTGGCTATGGTAGTGGCTATACAGTGAAAGAGGTCATTGATGCGATGAAAAAGGTCAGCGGTGTAGATTTTAAAGTTGAAATTGCGCCCCGCAGAGCTGGAGACCCCGCTGTTTTGGTTGCAAACAGCGAGAAAATAAGAAGAGAAATGGGTTTTAAGCCTTTGTATGACGATCTTGAGGTGATTTGTAGAACAGCGTACGAGTGGGAGAAGAAATTAAAGGAATTTTGAACATATTTTCTAACTTTTTGGTATAATTGGAAAAAATCTTTGGAGGTTTTAAAATGGAAGTTTTAGCGGTTTCAAGGAAGGTTAGGGAGGTGCAGGCATCGGCTATACACAAGATGTCTGCTTTGGCTGCCCAAATTCCAGATGCGGTGGCTTTGTCGTGGGCAAGGCCTGACTCACCAACACCGGATCACATAAATCAGGCTGCTATTGAGGCTATAAAGAAGGGCTTAACAAGTAAGTACTCTCCACCTCCGGGATTGCTTGAGCTTAGAAAGGCCATTGTTGAAAAACTGGCAAGAGACAACAACATACACGTAACACCCGAAGAAGTTCTTGTAACAACTGGGTCTATTGAGGGTCTGTTTGCGGCAATTTTGGCCGTTGTAGACCCGGGCGATGAAGTTTTGATGCCTTCGCCCAACTACTCCACACATGAGCTCATTGTCAGGATGTCGTCTGCTGTTCCTGTTTACTTCCCTACAATAGAGGAAGAAGGCTTTAGGCTGGACTTTGGGGCGCTGGAAAGATCCATAACAAAGAAGACGAAGGCCATTCTATTTTGTAATCCAGTAAACCCAACGGGTGCGGTGTTTCCAGAAGAGGATTTGAGAAAGATTGCTGAGATTGCACGCGAGAACAACCTTTTTATTGTTGTTGATGAGGCTTATGAGTACTTTACATTTGATGGCGCAAAACATTTCTGCATTGGGTCAATACCTGAGGTAAAAGATAGGGTTATAGAGAACTTCACCTTTACAAAAACCTATGCAATGACGGGTTGGAGAATAGGTTACAACGTTGCTTCACTGGAAATCATGGAACACATGATGAAAACCCATACACCAATGACCATATGCGCACCCGTTGTTTCCCAATATGCAGCTTTGGCTGCTTTGAAAGGACCACAGGATTGTGTAAAGGAGTTTCATAGGCATTACCTTGAGAATAGGAACCTTATGTGTGAGCGTTTGGATAAATTAGGCGATGTGTTTTCCTATCAAAAGCCTATGGGTTCTTACAATATGTTTCCAAAGATCATTGCAAAGGGTGGAGAGAATTCCGTTGAATTCTGCATGAAACTGTTAAAAGAGGCCAAGGTTGCAACAACGCCTGGTGCTCCTTTTGGACCAACGGGTGAAGGACATTTAAGGATGAGCTTCTGTGCATCTAAGGAAACGATTATTGAGGCTTTTGATAGGCTGGATAGGTACTTTGGCGTCTAAAACGGCGGGGCTTTGCCCTCGCCTTGTTTTTTTGTTTGACTTTTTCTGAAAAATACTATTATACTATAAACAATGTCTAAGTGGTTTCTTCTCTTTGTTGTTTTAGCGGTTATACTTGTGCCGTTGAATGGCTATGCATGGGGTCCGGGTGCGCATATTGGGATTTCTTTATCGGTTATTGATCAGTTACCCGCCTATCTAAAGCTTTTGCTTATGGAAAACATAAACGAATTTTTGTATGGAAGTCTTGCACCTGATTTTATCGTTGGTAAAACCTTGTCGGATATTGCAAGGCACACTCATAACTGGGATATAGGTTTTGAAATTTTACGTAGGGCAGAAGATGATCAAGGAAGGGCTTTTGCCTATGGTTACCTTTCCCATTTAGCTGCTGATGCTGTTGCTCATGGGATAATGATCAACGGTATGGACGGTAAATTTAAGAATGCAAAGCATACAATTATTGAACTTATAGCAGACAACATGTATCCTTCCACATACAGGCACCTTGCGGAGCAGGTTTTAAAAAAGAACAACAGGGAGTTGGATGAGAATTTTAAGGGCTTGGTTGAGAGTGTGCTTTTTAGCTTTGGCGTAAGCAAGCTGATCTTTAAGGGTATGGTCAGGGTCTCGTTGGGTAGAAGGGTTGTTAAAAAGGCTGTGTTAAATGAAAAGTTACTCGGTTTTCTTTCCCTAAACGTAGAAAGGATTAGAGATTATCTTGATCTATCTAAGCAATTTAGTTTAGATGTATTAACCAAAGGTATGGACTCGCCGGTTGTAAAGATTAGTGCTATAAGTAGATGAAAAATCTTTAAAAATAAAACACATAAGGAGAAAGGAGTGTATGAATTTCGATAGGGAAGCTTTATCTAAGAAAAAGCTTGTTGAGTTGGTGGAGATCGGTAAGTCTTTGGGAATACCGACTACCGTTAAGAGGAAAAATGACCTCATAGAAGAGATATTGAAAAGAACAACGGCAGAAAAGCAGGAGGTAGAAAGCCAACAGCAGGAAACAAATGAGAAGAAAAGCATTCTACACAATGTTAATGTGGAGAAAAGGGAAGAACCCGTAAGTCTCCTTAAGGGTGAAGGTGTTTTGGAAATTCTACCGGATGGCTTCGGTTTCTTGAGATCTATGAACAACAACTACCTTGCTGGTCCGCGTGACATCTACGTTTCGCCGAGCCAAATAAGGAAGTTTAACTTGAAGACAGGGGATTACAT